>CAYNIK010000168.1:0-3627 GCA_964397145.1 uncultured Limnohabitans sp. | reverse complement strand
GCTCTAGCAATTCTTGCACAGGAATACCAAGCGATTGGGACAGCCCTCTGGCAAAACATTCGCTCTGGTTGTAGCCCCTACGGGATTTTTTGAGGGGGTGTAGTGGTACGGCGACCAGCACATCCCAAAGGCCCGAAAACCCATTCTGAGCCAGGCTAAGGCCATAGAGACGCCCCAATTCTTCTCCGATTTCTGGCTTGTTTCTGTACTTGAGCAGGTGCAGTAGTGCTTGGCTTTTCCCCTTCTTGGTAAAGCGGAGAAAAGCCATGACCCGGTGTACTGGAATAAGCCCTTGGAGTTTGGAAGTGAGTTCGTTATCCAAAGGCCTCAAATGAAAATTGGCGCGGGGAAGCATGCCCTGGCAAACCGTACAGAGGCAGGGCTCAAAGTCAAAAAGGGCCTGCTTGCACAGCGGGCAATTGCGCGGGAAAATGAGATCTAAAAAATCTTTCCAAAAAAATAACCGCATGGCCAAGGAAGAGGTTAACCTGCAATGGGAGGATATGCCGTATATTTACCCATTGGACGTGTAAAAAGAATAAGATAATGAATCTAATCGAGGAATTCAACGACTACAGAAGCAAAATGAACGAGCGAATTATGGCCGAAGACAACTTGGTTATCAAGCGCTTTTTCAATTTGGATACCAATACCTACGCAGAAGGCGAATTGGACGTCAAAACCAAGGAAATGATTGGTTTGGCCTGTTCCATGGTGCTCCGCTGCGACGACTGCATCAAGTACCACTTGGGGAAATCCTTTGAAGCGGGTGTTGGGAGAAAAGAGGTTTTTGAAGTTTTTTCCATCGCCATGATCATTGGGGGTTCCATTGTCATTCCTCACCTCCGTCGTGCGGTAGAATACTGGGAGGAACTCGAAAAACAGGCTGAAACCCATGTTTAAACGGGATTTAGATCTAGAAAAGCGTTGGGGCCGTCTATTGGATGGCCTACAGGAAACCATTGGCAAGAAACCGAATGACCTAAATGGAGTGCTCTTTCTGATCGGCGTACAAGAGTTGGGCCAAGGCACGCGCCCCTTTACCAAGGAACAAAAACAGGACCTCATGCACATTGCGGTTTGCAAGGTGCTCAGTTACGCCGGCTTTTATACCCTAGATTTCGTAGATCAAGACGGATGGCCACACTGGAAACTCGTGAAAGAGTTGCCTCATTTTGACCTCTTGGAACAAGAAAAATTACTGAAACTGCAGGTTTTGGAGTATTTTGAAAAAGAATATCAACTCGAAATTTGATGAAATTAATCTCTTACAATGTCAACGGAATTCGTGCCGCCCTCAACAAGGGATTTGTGGACTGGCTGGCCAAAGAGTCTCCTGATGTGCTTGGTTTACAAGAGATTAAGGCCTTGGAGTCTGACGTAGATTTTCGGATATTCCATGACCTCGGCTACCAAGTATACTGGTATCCTGCGGTTAAAAAAGGATACAGTGGAGTAGCCATTTTGAGCAAAGTCGCTCCCAAAGCTGTGCATTACGGAATGGGGATACCCGCCTACGACGATGAGGGCCGGGTACTTCGCGCAGATTTTGACGGCTTTTCTTTTATCTCTGCCTATTTCCCTTCCGGAACCACTGGAGATGTACGTCAGGACTTTAAATACGCCTTTCTAGACGATGTCTATGGCTTTATGCAAGACTTGAAAAAAGACCATTCGGGATTGATTCTGAGCGGAGATTACAACATTTGCCACAAGGCAATTGACATCCATAATCCCATCTCCAACAAGAACACCTCTGGCTTCCTTCCTGAGGAGCGGGCTTGGATGGATAAGTTTGTGGATTTGGGCTTTATCGATACCTTTCGTGCCTTCAATTCAGATCCAGGGCATTATTCTTGGTGGAGTTACCGGGCCAATTCTCGAGAAAAAAACTTAGGTTGGCGAATAGATTACCACATGGCCAGCAAAGAATTGCAAAACAAACTAAAAAGTGCCGTAATTTTGCCCGATGTGGTCCATTCAGACCATTGTCCTGTGGTACTTGAACTTCACTGAGAAAAAGTAAAAAAGATACACCTAGCGCCGTATTAATCTGATGAAATCCATAAAAATTTCTATTCCGTCTTTGATTGAAAACATTCAAATCATTGAAAGTTTTATCGACAATGCCAAAGAAGACTTTGAGATCAACGACGACTTGTATGGAAACATCATGATTTCGGTGACCGAATGCATCAGCAACGCCATCGTACATGGCAACCAAAGTGATCCCAGCAAGCTGGTTCACCTGGAACTACACCTAGAGCCCGGCTTGTTGTACTGCAGCATCAAAGATGAAGGGAATGGATTTGATTTCAGTCAACTTCCTGATCCAACCGACCCTGAAAACCTTGAAAAAGTTGGAGGAAGAGGGATTTTCTTGATGAAGCATTTAAGTGATGAAGTAAAGTTTGAAGACGGAGGAAAAAAAACCACGCTTTCCTTTTACCTCGAATAGGGCATGGCAATCCATTTTTTTTCTGAAGACCTTCCATTTGAGTTGACCGAAAAACTTCGCCGAAAGCGCTGGTTGAAGCAATTGGCTAATTCTCGAGGATTTGTAATTCGTGAGCTGAACTACGTGTTTTGCTCAGACGAATACCTATATCAGATGAATGTAGACTACCTCAATCACGACACCTATACTGACATCATCACTTTTGACAACTCTGAAAAAACAGGGGAGCTGGAGGGAGATATCTTTATCAGTGTAGATCGCGTACGAGAAAATGCCAACACACTAAAGGTAGAAGAGACGACTGAACTTACCCGCGTGTTGGCCCATGGCTTACTACACCTGATGGGCCACAAAGACAAAACAAAAAAAGAGGCTTCCCTCATGCGGGAAAAAGAAGAGGAAGCCATAGAATTGTATCGATTAATCTGACGTTCCACGTGGAACAGCCGCTACAAAGCTTGGCTTTTCCGCAAACTGTTTCACGTGAAACACAACTGAAAATACATGTTTCCAAAATACGATGTCATCGTAGTCGGCGCGGGGCACGCGGGTTGTGAAGCGGCACACGCAGCAGCCAAAATGGGTTCGTCTGTACTTCTCTGTACAATGAACATGAACACCATTGCGCAAATGTCTTGCAATCCGGCCATGGGGGGTGTGGCCAAGGGACAAATCGTCCGTGAAATAGATGCTCTGGGGGGTCTTTCTGGAATCATTTCGGACAAATCCATGATCCAATTCCGCATGCTCAATCGGTCCAAAGGACCAGCCATGTGGTCTCCGCGCACCCAAAATGACCGAATGCGGTTTGCGGAAGAATGGCGCCTTGCGCTAGAACACACGCCTAATGTGGATTTTTGGCAGGAAATGATTACCGGTCTTTTAATCAAAAATGGGGCAGTTTGTGGTGTGCGAACCGGCATTGGAATCGAGATCGAATCCAAAACAGTGGTGCTTACCAACGGCACCTTTTTGAATGGAATCATCCACATTGGCGAAAAACAGTTTGGCGGAGGAAGAACGGGCGAAGGGGCAGCGAAAGGAATCACAGAGCAACTCGTGTCGCTAGGTCTAGAAGCAGGGAGAATGAAGACCGGAACCCCGCCTCGGGTAGACGGAAGAAGTTTGGATTACTCCAAAATGGAGGAGCAGTTGGGTGATGAACAACC
>CAYNIK010000167.1:0-3665 GCA_964397145.1 uncultured Limnohabitans sp. | reverse complement strand
CTTTGATTACCCCGGAACGTTCGATTTCAGCAATTTGTGCAGGTGTAAGTTTCCAGGAAGCGAGCTTCTCCTTGCTGGCTTGATATAGTTGCGGATAAGAGGCTTTGGTCTTGATGGCTTCCAATAATTCCTTTTGTGCAGTAATCAACTCTGGAGAATAAATGGTGGCTAGTTTTTGCCCAGCTTTGATTTGCTCACCGGTAAAGGTGATAAACAATTTTTCTATCCTCCCAGGGAATTTGGACGTAATGGAAGCGTTTTCGCGTTCGTCTGCTTGCAATTTACCGGTAAGCAAGAGTTCCTTGCCTGAAGCTGATCCACCCACTACTTGGGTTTGCACCGCTGCCAAGGCGATCGCTTCCTTAGTCATTTGAATAGCATTTGGATTGCCGCTTTCAGGAGTGCCTTGAGCTACAGGGATTAGGTCCATGCCACAGATGGGACAGGCTCCAGGCGCATTTAGCTTGACCTGAGGATCCATGGAACAGGTCCATAAGGTAGGAATACCCTCCGAGGATTCGTGATCGTGAGGTGTTGTAGGTGCTGAGGTAAGGGCATGGAAGATCCATCCCAAAGTGACACCAACCAGCAAAGTGATGGATATCAATCCAGTTTTGGAGGTGAGTAGCTTATTCATTTCTTTTCTAGTTTTCAAGAATGGGAGAATTTTGAATTAGGGCTTCGAGTTCTATTAAACTCTGATGTCCTTGGTAATTGGCGTAAAGAATCTGACGCTGATAGGATAGGGCCTGTTGCTGGAGCTGAAGAACTTCCAATAGGCTGCTTTTTCCAGTAGCAAGACTAGATTCGAGCAATTGCAGTTGCTGGTTGATTAAGGCTGTTTGTTGTCGATACAGGTCCAGATTTCGATTACTTTCTTCCCAAGTACGGAAAGCAGTTGCCCACTGCATGGCCAATCGATTTTCCGCTTCCTTTTTTTCAAATTCTGCGGCTTGTTGAAGCAAGGAGGCTTCTTTAATCTTTGAATCGATTTTCTTTCGGTAAATCGGAAGATTTAAGGTCACCATAGGCATGGTCATGTTGTTACCACCCATAGGCATTCCGTTTTCTATCCGAGGAGAAAAGGTCATGTAATTGACTCCAGCACCCAACATGGGTCTGCCTTCCAGTACAGCCATTTTTTCTTGCTGGGCTACAGCCGATTTTTCGGCGTCAAACATGGCTAGCATGGGATTGCTTTCCTTTATTTTTTCAAGATAGGCTTGTTTTTCCAAAGGCAGGGTAGGTGCTTCTAATTGCTCAGGTAACTCAATCGGACTGTCTAGAGGTCGATTGAGTAATTGGTTGAACTGAATTTTGAGTACAGCAATGTTTTCTTTCAGTTGCATCAAAATGGTCTCCTGCTCGTTGCGTTGCAGCTGAAGTTGCAAGACCCCCGACATCCCTACAGCAGAAGTTGACATGAGCAAATTGTTCATTCCAGGGTCCATACTCGCGTTCCCTTTTTCAGGTCCGACAACACTTCCCATCCCAGCCATGCCAGAACCACTTGATTGTGTTGGGGTTTGCATGGAACTTGGAGGGGTAGGAGGGCTCACGGCACTAGAGTTTCCCACCTGGTAGTTGATCAGGAGTAGACTTTCCTGTTTTTGGAGGTAGTCAAGCGTTTGTTGGGTAAGTTCCAACTCTCCTTGACGTACCAACAACTCAAGCCAAAGGGACTTGACTTCCAAAAAGAGTTGGTTCTTTTTGTCCAAGAAACGAAAATATTCTGCTTGACCCATTTGGTAAGCTTCTTCCTTTTGGCTAGTCAGCATGCCTCTCCAGGGAAACATTTGCATGAGGCGTAAATCGGTAGATTGATTGCCCATAAATCGTTCCATAGGCCTCAAAAAGAAGCCAGCTTGAAATTCTGGGTCGGGTAGGCTCACTTGATTGACCTGTTCAGCAGTGGCTTGGTACTGCGCATAAGCCGCCTGGAGACCCGGATTATTCTTGGTTGCTTCCAGTAGGTAGTCTTCTAAGGATTGTGCTTGAAGAGGCTTTGTGCCTACCAGAGATAGTAACAGGAGTACTCCCATCACCTTGCCGAAGTGAAGCATCGGGTGGAGCTGTAGCCTGCAGCCGCTTGATTTCAAAGCCTTAACTAATTGCTTCATGACTGTCAGTTTTTGTGGTCTTACTTAATTTTCGTTCTGCCCACCAGCAGTAAAGGGTAGGCACGATGAATACGGTGGTCACTTCCAAAATCATTCCTCCTAAAGCCGGTATGGCCATGGGGATCATCACATCGGAGCCTTTTCCGGTGGAAGTGAAAATGGGGATTAAGGCGAGTAGCGTCGTAGCCGTAGTCATCATGCAGGGCAATACTCGGCGTTTTCCTGCTTCTAGTACCGCATTGCGGATTTCTTGGATGGTGCTTGGCTTTTTCTTGGCAAAACTCTGATCCAAATAGGTAGCCACGACTACGCCATCGTCTGTTGCGATTCCGAACAAGGCAATGAATCCTACCCAAACCGCCACACTCAAGTTGTAGGCTTTCATTTGGAATAAATCCCGAAGGTTGGTGCCCCAAATGTCAATATTTAAGAATCCATCTAGCCCAAATAGCCAAAGCATCAAAAATCCTCCTGAAAAGGTCATTGCAATTCCTGTGAACACAAATAGGGTAGTGGATACGGCTCTGAATTGGAAATAGAGCAACAAGAAGATCAACACCAGGCAAAGGGGAACAATGAAGCCCAAGCGTTTCTCTGCACGAACTTGATTTTCGTAGGTGCCTGAAAATTCAAAACGTACCCCATCCGGAACTTGTAGTTCACCTGAATCAATTTTCCCTTGCAAATAGTCCTTCGCCTGCTCGACTACGGTTACCTCAGAATAGCCTTCCTTTTTATCCAAGAGGACAAATCCTACCAAGAAACTGTTCTCTCCACGGATCATGTCTGGGCCTGGACGGTATTGGATGTCCACTAATTGACCTAGGGGAATGTAGTTGCCAACAGGGGTTGGGATTTGGAGATTTTCAATGGCCTCCGGGTCATCCCGATATTCGCGAGCATAGCGTACACGGATCGGAAAGCGTTCCCGTCCTTCTACGGTAGTGCTCAACTTCATGCCGCCAATGGCTGTTTCGATAAACTCCTGTACATCCACCACATTCAAGCCATAGCGGGAGATTTTTTCCCGGTCAATAGCTAATTCCAAGTAGGGTTTGCCTACGATTCGATCGGCAAAAACGGCCTCCTTTTTGACCGAAGGAACTTCCTTGAGATAGCCTTCTAACTTTAATCCAAAGGATTCAATGGTTTCCAAATCAGGGCCATACACTTTGATACCCATGGGTGCACGCATGCCGGTTTGCAACATGACTAGCCGTGTTTCAATGGGCTGGAGTTTGGGAGAGCTAGTTACTCCAGGCAGGTTGACCACCTTCAAAATCTCGGTCCAGATGTCATCTGGAGTACGGATATGGTCTCTCCACTGCCGGAAGTATTCCCCAGATTCATCAGGAACAAGATCCGCGACAGAAAGCGTTTGAAGGGAATCCTTTTCTGGATCGAAGTAAACGCCGGATTTCAAGGCGTATTTTCCATCCTCCACCTTAAATCGAAGTCTTTTTCCTTGGGCATCAATCAGGTATTCAGATTTGTAGTTGATTGTATTTTCATACATCGTGATGGGTGCAGGGTCAATGGCTGTTT
>CAYNIK010000166.1:0-3673 GCA_964397145.1 uncultured Limnohabitans sp. | reverse complement strand
TGCCAAAGCAAGTGAATTACTTTCTGAAGTAAAGTCAGAGGACATTCGATTAGAATTTTATTACGTTCGAGCGTTATGCAATTTGCAGACGGCAAATACAAAAGAAGCGTACTTTTCAATTTATGAGGACTTACAAAAGGGCAATCCTGAATTTGAAAAAGATCCGAAAGAAATAGAAAATCTTTTAAAAGATTTTGATTTGAATGCAAGCAGTTATGATGCAGCTATACGTAAGTTTTTTGAATCTACATTTAACTTTTACAAAGGCCTAGATCAAACGGATTCTTGGAAAGACCACAACAATAACTATCCATCTAGCCCATTTTTAACAGAGGGATACAAGCTGGAAAGTTTTGCTGCATTAAGAGACGCCCTTGCAGCTGGTGGAGATGTGCAAAAACTAAAGGCTGTTTACCAAGATTACAAAGGGATGGAGGCTTCTAGTAAAGCATACGAAGCCTGGGGAGAATTGGCATTTAAAGCAGTTTCGGAGCAAAATAATTCGGAAGCTCTTCGGAAATTTTCCACTGAATTTGAAAACCATCCCCGTAGCAAAGAGGCTTTTTCCCTAGCGAGAACTATGGATTACAAAGTAGCCTTGAACGAGATGGCAATTCCTACGCTTGAAAAATTCATTTCCATCTACAAAGAAGGAGATGAATACACCTCCATTTTTAACTCCCTTGACTCGCTGTATCACAAGGATTTACTCCTTAATTTTACCGATGTAGCCTTTGAGGCCTATGCCAAGCGATTTACAGAAGGATCTCGTCGACTTGAATTAGACTCACTTTTCAACCACCTGCTTTACGAAAAACTCAGTGCTGGAAATTGGGAATATGTGCAGGAATGGCATAAGAAAATAACAAGAAATGCGGAGAGCTTTGGGTATGAGCAAATCGCCCGCCTGGCTGAAAATCTAGAACTAACGGTGCTTCCCTATTTAAACGATCGAAATAGCTATGCCTTGGGCACCATTTCGGGAAAGCCCCTTACCGGAGAAGCAGCCAACTTTAAAGCAAAAACTATTTTAAGAGATGGAAACGCATTGTTCAGGTATCAGATTGGAGAAAAGTGGGGGATTTTATACCTGAACTCACAGGGTAAAGTGCAACCGCTCACCCAGCCTATTTACGATCAAATAGGCAATTTAACCCAACTCAGCTATCAAGTAACCATTTATAAGCCTGGCGCAAATAATCTGGTTGGATACGTGAATGTTTTGGGAGAACCCATCGTCCCTGTAGATTCCTATGATTTAATTACCACACTGGTAAATGGAAATATTCTTGTTGGGAAAGGCACAACCTATTCCTTGATCCATCCCTTCAAAGGAAAGTTAACTTCTTTCCCTACCAAAACTGCAGTAACTGAAGGCTTATTAGCTAGCTACGATGAAAAAGAAGTTATCCGTGAAGTATTCACCTTGACTGGTAAGTCATTGGCTAAAGGGGCCAACCTAAGCGTCAAAAACTTAAATGAAACCATTAATCTGAAGGTAGATGGGAAGAATTATTTGGTCATAAAGGACAGCCTAATTTCAAGCCCAAGCACCGAATTAATTGCTTATTACATCGACTCAAAAAATTTCATCTCCAAGAAAAACCCTGAGGAAGAGCGCTATTCCATCACATCCGGAGGTGTGAAAGGGGTTGAAATGAACTGTGATTACCTAGTTGTACAAGATGAAGTGATTCTGTTTCAATCGATCGGTGGCGTGAGTAAACTAGTCTCCAAAACCAACCTATCCGAGGCGTTAAACAACTTAACCCTACTTACCGATCTGGGTGGAGTTTACCTCACCGCTAATGCAAGCAGAACTGTTCAGCTTGTTGTTCCAAAACAGGGAAAATTAACAGCCGCACCACTTCCTTTTGTCAATTCACCTGATCCTGAAGAAGAATTCTATGGGGACGGACACGATGAGGGAGGTGATGGATTTGGAGGCCTGGACATGTTTTACATCAATGAGTTGGAAACCCAGTTTCACGATACATCAACTCCTAGATCCCCGTTTAAATTGACTGAAAAGTATACGGATCTGGTGCCTGTTGAAATAGGCGAAACCTATGGGTATGTCAATCATTCAGGAGAATTGAAAATCCCTAGTCAGTATAACTATGCCTCCCAATTTGAGGGTTGGGCCGCTCAAGTGTCGGATCAAGAATTTAATCAGGTAATCATTGATACCAAAGGAAACCCAATTGCAAGGGGATCGTTGACAAATTGGGTAAACTCCACCACCTTCCTCTACAGCGAAGGAGATAAAGTTTTTGAATACACCTCTCCAAAAAAATCTTCTGAGAGTGGAAAAATCACACCCATTTGTGTGAACTGCACCGTTCGCCAAGTCATTGCTCCCGGAGTTTATGAAGTGGATGTAGATAATTTTATAGGGTATGTAACTACTAAAAATAACCAAGGTTACTTTTTAGGAGAGTACCTCAAATCTCCATTTAGAAAATTCAAAGCCAACTACGATAAACTGGTTTCGGAGTACTGGAGCACAGAAAACGACTTCTATGAAGTGAGTAGCCAGATCGACGAGTTAGGAGCTCCAAAGGATTTGGCCTATAGCATGACCCTCATCAAGCTGAGAGTAGCTATGGACAAAGGCTACACTGATTTTTCGTCTATTTTGGATGAACTAGCGAGTTACAGCAATTTCAATTTGGAGGAGCGAGAGGCCGTTTATTCCCAGTTATTTAACCACCTGTATTTCCAAGAGGATTATTACCAAGCTGCCAACTATTTGAATCAATTGTTAGGCTTCATGGATTATGACAAGTTCATCCAAAACTATGGATACATGGCAGGCTTTACCTACAAACGAATCAATGAAAGGGCTCAGGCCAAAAAAATGTTCCAAAGCTATATTCGCCACGATGAAGTAAGTGCTTCGGATCAATTGGGTCACATTTATTTTGAAGAACGTGATTTTCCTATGGCTATCAAAAGCTGGAACACTGCCTTAACCGCAGCTAAAAATTCAGGTAGAGACTATTATTGGAGCGATGGAAGTGTATTTGTCAACCTAGGTGCCGCTTTTGCGAATCAAAACAACAAAGCAGAAATGTGTAAAAATTACAAAGCAGGCATGGGTTTTGGGAATGAAGAGGCGGCAAGACGATATAACTCTCAATGCAACTAAAAGCCTTGTGAATCACCGCTTCCTGCTATAAATCAATTCCTCAATTCAATTCGCTCCCCTTCAGTGGCTACCTGAAAGCCAAGCTTTTTGACTGCTTCTCGTTCGGGACCTTCCAATAGCAGCGGGTTGGTATGGTTGAAGTGGATAAACTTGATTTTCCGTTTCTCAGCAGCTGGAAGCAGAGAAAATAAAGCCATGGTTTCAGCTACAAAAGGATGCGGAATCTCGCTCATGTTTCGATTGGGAAGCTCGCCTTCTTGGTAAAAGGTCGCATCCAGCAAGGCTACATCTACCCGAGCTACTTCAGCACGAATGTCCTTTTCCCAAAGGGGCCACTTGTCAATGTCGGGGATAAACAAGAGACTCTTTTCGCTGGTCTCGACACGAAATCCTACGGTCTCCGAAAATTCATCCCGATGCGGAACTAGCAAGGGAGTGACCCGAAGAGTCGGTGTCAATTGAATGGATTTGTCTTGCTCCATCAAGATCAATTTGATATTCCCAAGTGTCACCAACTGACTC
>CAYNIK010000165.1:0-3692 GCA_964397145.1 uncultured Limnohabitans sp. | reverse complement strand
CTTTGGCCTTGCCAGTTTTGAGGATGGAAAGGTTGGACAGCGTGAGGTCCACTTTTTCGGATAGCTCGTTGAGAGACATTTTGCGTTTGGCCATCATCACGTCTAGGTTGACTACGATTGCCATGGCTTAGACGGTAAGTTCGTTTTCAGCCTGGATCTCTACGCCTCGCTTAAATACTTGCGCAATGGCAAAAATCAGTGCACTCAACAGGAAGTATTCGAATGCTCCTGAGAGATAGGATTGGACACCATCTACTTCAAACCCACGCTTAATCAACCAAGATGTGGAAGAGTTCGTGAAGAAAGTAAATATCCCAATTTCAAATGCAATGTAACTGAGCCTACTGATCTGTTTGGCTATTTCCTTACTGAATGGATGCACCAAGTCAATCTTTAAAAAAATCCGGATCATGGTATAGAAAAGTTGTGCCTTCAAAATTGCAATGGAAAGAATAAGGGTCACAAGCCCTCCATAAAACCAGGTATTCTGAGTGCGTAGGGAGTATAAATTTAATCCTTCGTACAGGTCTTGAGCTACAGTAGGCTTGACAAAGCTATAGGCTAGTGTAAATAGCAAAGAGCCGGCTTGAATGCAAAAGCCGATGAATATCGACCAGATGATCACCGTGATCAGCATTAAGATGGGTTGTTTGGTCCACTTTTCTTTCCAAGTGTTGAGCGGTTGATTCATGTTATTAAGATTTTTTACAAACATCAGTAAATATTTATTGATAAACAATAAATAAGTAGTGAAAAAAAATATTTTGAGCAACACGCTCTTTTTTTGCGGAGTCGGATCAAATGAAAACACTGTCAATTTTCTATATTAACCTTCATTTCTCCTGGTAACTCCATTTTCTGATGAAAATTCTATTAACCGCCTTCTTTTGCACTTTTCTATTTTTCAATTTACCCCTGCTGGCACAAGAGTCCAGCAGGCAGCGGCTGACCCAACTGATGGATGATTATCCCGTGATGGGGTTGTCCGTAGCGGTAGTCAAAGAGGGCAAGGTGGTCCATACCCAAGCTTTGGGTTGGAAAGAGGAAGGGAAAATACCTTTGCAGACCACAGATCTCTTTCGAATTGCTTCCATTTCCAAGTCCTTCACAGCAACGGCACTCCTGCAGCTGGTTGAGAAAAAAGTACTTTCCCTAGACGACGATGTAAGCAGCCTGATTGGGTTTCGGATACGGAATCCCAAATTTCCGGATACCGTGATTACCCTCCGGATGCTCCTTTCCCATACCTCTAGCATCAACGATCAGCAAGGGTATTTCACCTTGGATGCGATCCAACCCGAGAAGAATGCTACTTGGCAAGCAGCCTACAATCCCTATGCCCCAGGAAAGGGTTACGAATACTGCAACTTGAACTTCAACCTAGCAGGAGCCATATTGGAGAAGTATTCGGGACTGCGCTTTGATGCCTACATTCAAGAAAACATCCTCAAGCCACTGGGCCTTTATGGAGGTTACGATGTAGATCAGTTGGATAAAAGCCGATTCGCTACGCTCTATGCCTATCAGCGAGATTCGGCCAAGTTTACCCCATCTCCTGCAGCTTACGTCTCCAAAAACGAGGAGATCAAAACTTACGTGCCGGGCTACAGCACCCCGATTTTTTCCCCAACAGGGGGCATGAAAATCTCAGCGCCAGATCTAGCGAAGTACTTACTACTCCACATGAATTATGGGAAGGTCGGTAAGGTCCGACTTATTTCTGCTGCCCATGCTCAAGAAATGCAAACTCCCCTTTCCTCGGCTGAGAACTACGGTTTGGCCCTTTGGAAAACGGATGTGCTAATTCCAGGAGTAGAATTGGTTGGCCATACCGGATCTGCCTATGGCTTGTATAGCGCTATGTTTTTCAATCCCGAAGAAAAGTATGGATTTGTAGTCATCAGCAATGGCTGTGATCCTACTGAAGAAGAAGGATATATCCGAGTGATCCGCCGTGTCGTGCAGATTTTGCACGAGGAGTGGATTGTGAAGTCCTAGTTTACCTTAAATTCTTGAAGTCCTCGGGTACCGCGATTTAATTTCATGAATGAGGTGCTCCAATCCATTGAGTCGAATTTCATAGAGGGTATTCAAACACATTCCCAAGTTGCCCGCTGGAAATCCTTGTTTGTGCATCCAAACCAGGTAATCTTCGGGGATATCGCAGAGCAATCTCCCCTTGTACTTGCCAAAGGGCATGGTCTGCGTGACGATATCAATCAGGATTTGGGGATTCATGGGGCTAAAAATACCCTTTTTTCAACTCGGAAAACAAGCAAAATGCCCTTTGATGCTAGCCGATCGCTTGGGTAATTAGTCAAGACTACCTAGGTTTACCCCATGGAAATAGGAATAGATAGCTTTGCAGCCTTTGTCACGGATGCCCAGGGCAATCCTATAGGCACTGCTCAGGATGCCTTAGGCGAATTGCTGGATCGCATCCAGTTGGCCGATGAAAAGGGACTGGATGTATTTGCCATAGGCGAACACCATCGAAAGGAATTTTTGGATTCTGCCACCTCCGTGATTTTGGCTGCAGCAGCATCCCGTACCTCTCGGATTCGCTTGAGTAGTGCGGTGACCGTGCTTAGTGCAGCAGACCCAGTTCGAGTGTTCCAACAATTTGCTACGCTAGATTTAATTTCCCAAGGCCGTGCCGAACTGGTGGTAGGCCGTGGTTCCTTTACGGAGGCATTTCCTCTTTTTGGCTTGAATTTCCAAGATTACGATGCGTTGTTTGCAGAAAAGCTAGAGCTACTCTTGCAGCTGAATGAGCAAGAAGTAGTGACTTGGAGGGGGCGCTTTCGCCCCGCCTTGCAAGAGCAAGCCATCTACCCAAGACCCATGCAAGCCAAGCTCCCCATCTGGTTGGGGGTAGGAGGTACTCCTGCCTCCTTTGTACGGGCGGGCTCCCTAGGACTTCCGCTGATGGTGGCGGTGATTGGTGGGGAGACGCACCGTTTCCGCCCCTTGGTTGATCTCTATCGGGAAGCGGGAGATAAGGCCGGCTTTGCACAAGAAGACTTAAAAGTAGGCTTACATTCCCTGGGTTATGTAGCGCAGACGCACGAGGAAGCGGTGGAAACCTACTACCCAGGTTATGCCGAAACGTTTACTCGAATCGGTCGAGAGCGGGGTTGGCCACCTGTGACCCGTGGGCATTTTGAAGCCCAAAATGCTCCCCGAGGCGCTTACTTGGTAGGAAGTGCGGATGAGGTAGCGGAAAAAATTCTCCGTCACAGCACCTCTTTAGGAGGGATAGATCGGTTTACCTTTCAGCTAGACAATGCTGGGCTTAGCCATCAGCAATTGAGTGAGACCATTGCTCGCATAGGGGAGGAAGTAATTCCTTTGGTTAGAAAAGGAGAATCGAATAGACCCTAAAATAGCAGCCTGTAGATCCTTAATTGCCTTTTTATTTTCACCTCCCCTTTTTTCCATGTTCAACAGTTCGGAGTATCCCAAACCCTTAGACGAATCTCGATTCAATTCTTGGTTGGAACAGGGTCGTGCTAGTAAGATTGCTTATGCTTACCTCTTGATTATTTGGGATGAATTGGAACAGGAATACCATCCCATTTATGTAGAAGATCGAGCGGGTATTCAGGGATACGAAAAATACGGGTATTCACCCTCTCAAGAGCTAATGGTAGCTGCCTATGATTTGTACTCGGAGTCAAGGGTGGGGTAGA
>CAYNIK010000164.1:0-3708 GCA_964397145.1 uncultured Limnohabitans sp. | reverse complement strand
GCGGTAGAGGCCTTAGTTCAGGAGCGCAATGAGTTGCGAAAAGAAATTGAACACCTACACTTGGAAAAGGCTGCAGGCGTGAAGGAGCAGTTGAAGGGACAGTTTGTCGAAAAAGAAGGCAAGCAAGTGCTCATTGCGTCAGTTGAATTACCGAATGCGGATTCCTTGAAAAAATTGGTGTATGAATTAAAAAATGAGGTTGCTAAAGCATGCATTGTTTTGGCTGCTTCGATTAGCAATACCCCTCAGGTGGCCGTATTTATCGATGAGTCTTTATTGGAGTCCACTGGGCTGCATGCAGGAAATCTAGTTCGAGAGTTGGCCAAAGAAATCCAAGGTGGAGGAGGAGGTCAACCTTTCTTTGCAACTGCTGGAGGTAAAGACCTAGCGGGCTTGCCTAAGGTGGTAGCCAAAGCCAAGTCCCTCTTGTTGTAATTGATTTTTACGACTCCATGTTGACTCAGGAACTAACAGACAAGTACCAATTGGTGGTAGGGCTGGAAGTTCATGCGCAATTGGCTACCTCCAGTAAACTATTTGCTGGAGATGCCAATCATTTTGGTGCTCAAGCCAATACCCAGGTTTCAGTCATTACGCTAGGGCATCCGGGAACCTTACCCAAACTAAATATGCGTGCCCTGGAGTTTGCGGTGCGTATGGGTTTGGCATGTGAATCCCATATAAGCAGGAAAAGCAGTTTTGATCGGAAAAATTACTTTTATCCAGATTTACCCAAGGGATATCAAATCACCCAGGACAAAGAGCCGATCTGTGTAGGAGGTAAAGTTATCCTGACTTTGGAGGATACTGCTGAGCGTGAGATTCAGTTGAACCGAATTCATTTGGAAGAAGATGCAGGGAAATTGATCCATTCTCCGGAACGTGAAGACAGTTGGGTTGATTACAATCGAGCGGGTACTCCATTGATTGAATTGGTAACTGAGCCCTGCCTCCAATCTTCAGAAGAGGCGGTTGCCTTTTTGACTGAGATCAGAAAAATGGTCATGTATTTGGGAATCTGTGATGGAAACATGGAAGAAGGATCCCTACGCTGTGATGCCAACGTATCGGTTAGGCTTCGCGGTACTAAAATGCTGGGGAAGAAGGTGGAAATCAAAAACATGAACTCCTTCCGCAACTTGGGACGTGCCATTGATTTTGAATATGAGCGCCAAGTGAGTTTGCTTGAAGGCGGGCAAGAGATTGTATCAGAAACACGAACTTTTGATGCGGATAGAGGAGCGACGGCGAGTATGCGCACCAAGGAGGAATTGAACGATTACCGGTATTTCCCTGAGCCAGATTTACCCCCGGTTTTTCTGACGGAGGAGTGGATTGCTGCCGTACGTGCTGAATTGCCGGCCTTACCCAGAGAAGTATTTCAGAAGTTTACATCGGTCTATGGTCTGCCACGATATGATGCTGCGCTACTGACTGAGGTAAAGGAGGTAGCAGATTGGTTTGAGTCTCTTTGCGCTCATACCCGACATTACAAGGCAGCTTCCAATTGGATGATGGGGCCCATTAAGTCCTTTTTGAATGAGACGGGAACTTCCTATTTTAATTTCCCTACAGGTGTGGAGGCGATTGCTCAGTTAATTGACTTAGTAGAAGAAGGGCTGGTATCCTTTTCTGTAGCTTCACAGAAGATTTTTCCTGAACTTTTGCTGCATCCGGATGTTACACCTCTGTCCATTGCACAAAAGTTCAATTTGATTCAGGAGAGTGATGCAAGCTTTTTACTGCCTTTGGCAAAAGAAGTAGTGCTTGAAAATCCAGGCAAGGTAGCTGAGTACAAATCAGGTAAAAAAGGCCTGTTAGGATTTTTTATGGGGGAATTGATGAAAAAATCGAAGGGGAAGGCTGACCCAAAAGCAGCCACCCAACTTATAACGGATTTATTAGCGAATTAAATGATGAGAAAATTTATGTTAGGAATTTTAGTGAGTGCTACCCTGGCCTTATTCTCCTGCGGAGGTTCGGATTCAGCAGCTGGCAAAGTGGTCATCACCGGGAATCTACAAAATGCTCCTGAAGGAGTGGTGGTCTTGTCCCAATACACAGACAGTAGACCTAAGGTGTTGGACACTTTGGAAATTGAATCCAATGGCGACTTTACTTATGAATTTGATTCCATAGCCACTCCTACTTTTTATGAGTTGAATCTTTACGGTCAGCGCGTCGTTAAATTGGCCCTATTTAAAGAAAATGTGGACGTGAAATTCAATTTTTCTGACCCCAATAGCCTCCAAATTGAAGGTTCGCAGGATAGCAAGGAAATGCTCAAGTTGGAGAAGCTGATGGAATCGTATCAAGCGCAAGTCAATCAGCTCAACGAACGGTATTACGAAGCGATGAACAAAAACAATGGGGAAGCGATTCGTCAAATTCAGTTGGATGCGATGAATCTAGAATCTCAACAAGTTGTAAAAGTGAAAGAGATGATTGAAAGCATGGGTAATTCCTTTGCTTCTTTAGCAGCTATTGGGCTTTTAAACCCACAGAATGATTTTCCATTTATCGATGCGCTGGTTACCAAACTTAACGAGAATTACCCTGGTACCATTGCCATCATGCAGATGAAGCAGCAATTGGATGAGTTGAGGGCCTTAGCAGTAGGTCAGGTTGCACCAGATATTGTTCTTCCTGATCCAAGTGGCAAGACAACCAAGCTTTCTGATTTGAAAGGAAAGTATGTGCTGATTGATTTTTGGGCGGCTTGGTGTAAGCCTTGTAGACAAGAAAATCCAAACGTAGTTCGTCTCTACAATCAGTACAATTCCAAAGGCTTTGAGGTTTTTGGAGTGTCGTTGGACCGTAGTAGAGAAGATTGGGTAAAGGCGATCGCGGATGATAAATTAACCTGGACACAAGTTTCCGATTTGCAATACTTCAATTCAGCTGCAGCTGTCTTGTATCAGATCCAAGCAATACCTGCCACTTACTTGGTTGATCCAGATGGGAAAATCATTGCAAAGGACCTGAGAGGGCCTAGCCTCGAAGCCAAATTGGCTGAACTATTTGACTAATTGAAAAATATCCTCCATAAAAAAAGCCTCCCAATTTGGAGGCTTTTTTTGTTTAAGAGTCACCCGAAAAAACTAAAGAAGGAAAAAATACTGTGTAGTCCTTCTTCAAAAAATAGATTCGTTTAAAAAAGAAATGCGAAAAGTTTTATCACCCGATATAAAACTAATTAAAAAATTAGAAAGTAAAAACATATTTAAATAAATTAAAAAATAAAAAATTGTATTTTAACAATATTTATAATTAAGGTCGATACAATTTTTTTGGACTGAATTCTCTTTCTTTCATTAGCAATAGATTTTTTGATTTAGTTTCATCCAAAGTATCTTGGAAGAATCCAATAAAATTTTTGAGTCTTTTTATGAATCCTTCCTTTTTTTCAAGGGATGAGGAGGTGTTTGGGTTTTTGACTTCAATCTTCTTGTTTAGAGCCTAATTTTTACCCAAGTTCTCCTGAGAAAATTTTACATTTGTACTCTTTACATTTCCTTAAATGCCCAAGCTTCTTCTTCTTTCCACCGAACCGATTACTTTCAAGCTATTGCTTTCTGGTCTGCCTAAGTTGATGAAGGAGCAGGGCTGGGAGGTACTTCTGGTTAGTGCCGATGGAAGAGAAGTACAGCAGATTTGCCGTTTGGAAGGGGTGCGCCACGAGGTCATCCCTTTTGTGAAAGGGGTAAA
>CAYNIK010000163.1:0-3732 GCA_964397145.1 uncultured Limnohabitans sp. | reverse complement strand
GGTGGCTACTTGCTCTTCCAGCTGCTGCCAACGCTGCGCAAAATCGGATTCCAATGAAGGAAGACTCGTACGCATCCAAGTCAAAAACGCCAAAGGCTCGGAGGCCAAGATCCGGGTAAGTCCGGAGTAGGTATCCTTTGCCTGTCCATCCGGCTGAATGTGCCAATGAGGGACGTCTTGCTTGCGAAGGAACAGCTTGAGGGACTTGGAAATAATGGATTTTCCAAAACTGATCACCAGGTCAGGAGCTAGCGCAGCATGAAGCTCTTCCCGTCCCAACCAGTGGTCATGCAAGGTTATGGTACCCTTTCCTTGGAGGTTAGATAGACTATCAGCCACCACGACGGCCTGCTGATTTTCCGCCAAACTTTCGAGGATAGCACCTAGCGCAGGATTCTTGTCTTGCTGTCCAGGTACTACTAGGATGCGTTTGAAATTGGCTAATTCCGATTTTAATTTTCCCAATGTGGTATCGCTTAGCCTTATTTCTGAAGGTTCCAGGGAAAAAACTGGAGGATGCTTCGGGAAATGAAAGGTTTCTCCCTCCTCCGGATAAAATGGTTCCCGCAAAGGAATGTTGACGTGTACGGGTCCAGCAGGAAACTGGCGACTCAATAGGATGGCCTCATTGCTAATTCGGTGGGCATGCCGCACCTGATCTGGATGGGCAAATGTATCCGGAAAGCGGAAACTTTTTTTCACATGCTTTCCATAGACCTCTTCTTGAAAGATGGTTTGTCCATCCCATTGGTCCACCCATTCTGGGGGTCGGTCTGCGGTGAGTACGAGCAAGGGGATTTGCTGAAAAAATGCTTCTGCGATTGCAGGAAAATAGTTGAGCGCTGCAGATCCAGAGGTGCAGACTAGGACTACGGGTTCCTTCAATTGCTGCGCCATGCCCAAGGCAATAAATGCTGCCGAACGTTCGTCTGAGATCGTCCGTACTTCCATCTCTGGATGCCGAGCAAAGGCCAAGGTCAGTGGGGCACAACGAGATCCTGGAGACAAGATGACTTGTCGAATGCCCTGTGCGGCACAAATAGCTACTAAATCGAGGATGGGTTGGAGGATCAAGCGTCTGGATTTTGGATAAACTTACCGATGATTTCGCATTTCAGTTCGGTTTCCTCCCATTCTTTTTCGGGTACCGAATCCTCCGTCACTCCTGCACCAGCATAGAGTAGGGCATGGGTTTGGTGGAGGCTTGCCGTTCGGAGATTCACATAAATAGAGGTTTCATCTTCGATGCCCACAGGTCCTAGAAAGCCTGCATAGAAATTTCGGTCCCATCCTTCTTCTTTTCTTAAGAAGGTGAGGGCCTCTTTTCTGGGCATTCCACAAACGGCCGAAGTAGGGTGGAGGAGTCCAAGCATGACGCTCCCCAAGTTACTAAATCCTGTAGTTAGCATATTGACCCGGAAGTCAGAACGCAGGTGAAGGAGGTTGCCGGCAAGTACCGTTTTGGGGCCATGCTCTTCGTATTCTCGCAATCGGATGGTTTTGAAGCAATCCACAATATAGCGACTCACCAAGGCCTGCTCTTCTATTTCCTTTTGGGTCCAGGCAGCAGACTTCAACGGATTGTCCCCTTGTGCAGGCTGAGTTCCAGCCAAGGACATGGTATGGAAATAATCTCCTTTAGTTTCGATCAGTACTTCTGGGCTGGCTCCTATCCAAGTACCGATACCTGGGAGGTGGAAAAAGTTGACGAAGGAATGCGGATACCGGCTAAGCAATTTGGCGAGGGTTTTACCCAAGTCAAATTCAGCCGGGATAGGAATCAATTTGGTCCGGGCAGCCACAATCTTTTCCAAACTTCCAGCTTCAATCGCCTGGATTCCTTTGGCAACTAAGCGTAGGAAATGCTCCTTTTCTGGACTTTGTCCAGCGTAGGATTGGAGAGGCAGCTTAGCCAAAAGGGAAGCAATTCGTTTTTTGAGTTCAGGAATTGAAAGGGATTCAAAACTTGTCTGCATCCATTGAGGCAAGTCCTCGTGATTTAGGGGTTTGTCAAGGGAAAGTTTCTCGTAAAGATCACCTTGAATAAAAAATGCTTTTTTGTCTTCTTGGTCAGCGAATGGGTGCACTACAAATCCTGCAGGAAGTTCTTCCAATTGTAGAGATACGCGCCTTGGAACTTGATTAAAGTCCTGAATAAAAGCAAGTTGGTTTGAATTCGGCTTGCGCCAAATCGCAAAGGAACCACCAGAAGCCAAGCCTTCAGCCAGGAAAACATCCAGTACCTCCTCCAAAGAAATCGCCTTACCTACTTCCGTTACATTCATTTTTTATCCAAGATGGCCATCGTTATTCTGCTGATGCAGCAGAGTTGATCCGCCTCGTTGACAATTTTTATTTCCCATACCTGGGTAGATTTTCCTAAATGTACAGGTCTTGCGGTACCTTTTACCTTACCAGACCTCACTGCCCTCAGGTGATTCGCATTGATTTCTAGTCCTACACAATCCTGCTTGCTCCGATCTAGGGTCAAGGACGCAGCCACTGAGCCCAAGGTTTCGGCAAGCACCACATTGGCACCTCCGTGTAACAAGCCCATGGGCTGTATGGTTCGATGATCGACGGGTAAAGTTGCCTCCAAAAAATCTTCGCCTATTCCAGTGAATTCTAAGCCGATGTGATCGACCATCGTTTGCACGCGGACCGTATTCAGTTGCTCAAGGCTAGGAAGTGAAAGAAAAACCATGATTATTTGGGTTAAAACCAGTTTCTTTGGGGGCTGGACAAAATTAAAGAAAGTTGAACCTAAAAAAAATTTACCTGCTCCGTCATGGAGAAACTGACTACAATTTACAGGGAGTAGTTCAAGGAAGCGGGATTGATGCGCCCATTAACGCTACGGGAAAAGCACAGGCAGAAGCATTTTTTAAAGCCTATCAAGAGGTTCAATTTGACCAGCTGTATCATTCTGCCTTGATCCGTACGCGGCAATCCATTCAGGGATTTATTGACCAGGGTATCCCGGTGGTTGCGCTCAAGGAGTTGAATGAGATTTCCTGGGGCAATTACGAGGGTACACCCATGACTCCAGAAGAAGGAGAGTACTACCGCATGATGCTGCATCAGTGGCAGCAGGGAAACCTCGATTACGCGATTGCAGGCGGGGAAAGTCCGAATTCAGTTGCCGAGCGATTGCATCGAGCCATTCAAATGATACTGAATGGTCCTGGAGAAAAGATCCTAGTGTGCATGCATGGAAGAGCGATGCGCATTTTCCTAAGTTTGATCTGCCACACTCCCTTGAAAGAAATGGATCAGTACGAACACGGAAATTTGTGTTTGTACTTGTTGGAGCAACAGAAAGAAGGTGGTTTTGCCTTACTTAAAAAAAATAATCAGGAACACCTCAAGGGTTTGAAGCGGATCTAGCGGACTTGAGTGCCTTCTTTTTTTGCTCCAAATTCGCCTCGTATTTGCTGACGTAGCGCTGGTATAGGGCTTTGTTTTCGCTTAGATCAAACACGCGAAAAGCAAGTTGTTGCAATTGGAATCTCCTTCCATCGGATAAACTTATCCAGTATTCTCCGAGTAGACATTCATTAAATGCAGAAGTTGGGATCTCTAACAGTAGCGCAGGCTCAGAATTCCCTTTGTAGGTTTTGGTAGGGAAAAATGGGCTAAGCTGTGAGGCGATACTTCCCATGTCGGTTTGAAGCAATTCCAATTCAGCTTCATCAAAAAGTACCAAAAAAACTTTGGACTCGCGCTCTTTCG
>CAYNIK010000162.1:0-3733 GCA_964397145.1 uncultured Limnohabitans sp. | reverse complement strand
AAATATTCACCCAGTACCACCAGGGCGGCTATGCCAAATGGACAAGGGAATTGATTGACTTTATCCACTGGTTTTGGAATGAGTTTGGTATTCCTCTAGATCCGATTTATACGGGAAAAATGGTCTTCGCCTGCTGGGATTTACTACAACAAAACTACTTTCCGCCAAGATCCCGCATCCTATTGATTCACACGGGGGGACTTCAAGGAAATCGTGGATTTACCCAGCGAACAGGAATCGCCCTCCCTAGCCTTTGATCGTAAAGTAGTCTTCAGCCTCTTGGGGATGAAGTTGGAGTACATTTGCAACTGTCAGACGAACCAAGGTTTTGGACGCCATAAAAATGGGTATACTGGCAACTTTGGCGTATTCCTTAAGCGTGATTTTTTCCCGATCTGCCAGAAATTTCATCAACACCTCTTCCTTTTTTCCATAGGTAAACACAGTGTCTCGTGGCACCCTGCTTTTGCGCAGCACTTCCCACACCTCCCGGCTAGCCTGGACCGTACGATCCTGTACCCGGATATAGGAAAACTTCTTGTCCTGAATCAGCAAATAATGGGGGCGATTGGGACTATGCGGGATTTTGAATACCGCCACCCCTTTTTTCTCAGAAAGCTTCACGGTCGACACCTCCACGGCTAGGGCTGGAAAAATGAGCTCTCGAATGGCTTTTTCCATCACAAAAATCTCTTCCTCAATAAATCGCTGCCCACTTACCGTGCCGTCATCGTCCACTCCAATCACTAAATAACCTCCTTGGGTATTGGCCAAGGCAATGACCTCGCGAACAATCTTCTCGGGGAAGGCTGCCTTTTTTTTGAATTCAATTTGGAGTCCTTCACCCTTTGCTGCCAATTCTTTTACTTCCTGAAGGGTCATGCTGCTTGGGTCGAGTAGGTTAAATTCCTCGGTTCAGTTCTTCCAGTCTTTTCTTTTGTGCCATCCATTCATCTCTCAACCGCGCAGCCTCCATGAAGTTCAATTCTTTGGCCGCTTTTTCCATTCCTTTTTGAGTTTGCTGGATCAACTTTTCCAATTTATCCTTGCTGAGGTACTGTACCACAGGGTCTGCCACCAAGAAAGTCTCTCCTGGCATGGGCTCAGCATACATTTTTGGATTCTTCTTGGAATCTGCCACTTTGGTTTGTCCCATGATCTTGTCTCGGGACTTGATGACGGTAGTGGGCGTAATGTCGTGTTCGAGGTTGTAGGCAATCTGAAGCGCTCGTCGACGCTTGGTTTCGTCAATTGCTGCCTGCATGGACTGTGTAATTTGATCCGCATACATGATCACCCGACCTTCGGAATTTCGTGCGGCACGACCAATAGTCTGTACCAAAGAGCGCTCATTTCTCAAGAATCCCTCCTTATCGGCATCCAAGATCGCCACCAAGGCTACTTCTGGTAAATCCAAGCCTTCTCGAAGTAAGTTGACTCCAACCAAGACATCAAAAATCCCCAAGCGAAGCTCGCGCAAGATTTCCACACGATCCAAGGTTTTTACCTCAGAGTGGATGTAGCGCGACTTGATACCTGCACGCTCCAAATACTTTTGAAGTTCTTCCGCCATACGCTTGGTCAGTGTCGTAACTAGGACCCGTGCGTCTTTCTTGATCGTTTGGTCAATCTCTTCCAGTAGGTCATCGAGTTGATTCAAACTCGGCCGAACTTCAATGGTAGGATCCAAAAGACCCGTTGGACGGATAATCTGCTCCACCACCACCCCTTCGGTGAGGCTCAATTCATAGTCTGCAGGGGTAGCCGAGACATAGACAATCTGGTTGATCAGTTGCTCAAACTCTTCAAATTTGAGGGGTCTATTGTCCAAGGCCGAAGGCAATCGAAATCCATAGTCAACCAAGTTGACTTTTCGAGATCGGTCTCCACCCCACATCGCCCGTACCTGCGGTACCGTCACGTGACTTTCATCGATCACCAGTAAGTAATCCTCCGGAAAATAATCCAAGAGACAGAAGGGGCGGGTACCGGGCTTTCTTCGGTCAAAATAGCGGGAGTAGTTTTCCACACCCGAGCAATAGCCCAATTCCCGAATCATTTCTAAATCAAACTCGGTGCGCTCCTGCAGTCGTTTTGCTTCCAAAAATTTGCCCTCTTTTTCAAAAAAGGTCAACTGCGCCATCAAGTCATCCTGGATTTCATGAATGGCCGTGTCGATGGTGTCTCTTCCAGTAACAAATAGATTGGCAGGGAAAATGGAAATTATCTTCTCGTCCGAAAGTTTCTTTCCCGTACTGGGTTCAATCCGCTGGATAGACTCAATTTCATCCCCCCAAAAAACAATACGGTAGGCAAAATCTGCATAGGCCACATACACGTCGACTGTATCCCCCTTGACCCGGAAAGTGCCTCTACTCAGGTCTTGTTGGGTGCGGCTGTAAAGGATGTCCACCAACTTGAAAAGAAGCTGGTTTCTAGGTATGCGATCTCCTTCTTGGAGGCGCAAGACATTTTTTCCAAACTCCTCCGGATTGCCAATGCCGTAAATGCAAGACACCGAAGCCACCACAATGACATCCCTTCTCCCAGAAAGGAGGGCTGAAGTAGCACTCAACCGAAGCTTTTCGATTTCCTCATTGATGCTCAGGTCTTTTTCAATGTAGGTACCCGAACTAGGAATAAAGGCTTCCGGCTGGTAATAGTCGTAGTAGGAAATGAAGTATTCGACCGCATTCTCGGGAAAAAACTGCTTAAACTCCCCGTAGAGTTGGGCCGCCAAAGTTTTGTTGTGACTCAGGACAAGCGTGGGTCGCTGGGTTTGTTGGATGACATTCGCGATGGTGAAGGTTTTACCCGATCCAGTCACACCAAGCAACACCTGGGCCGTGTCGCCTGATTTCAAACCGGACACCAGTTGCTCAATGGCCTGTGGCTGATCTCCTGTTGGCTGATAATCTGAGGTAAGTTTAAATTCCATAGCGTATCTCCAACACCGATTTAGGGTAAAAAGGTTTAGTTTCCGTACAAACTACTTATCGAAAACTTAGGCGTCTTTTCGGTTGTAGAACAGAAAATTAGCACGCAAAAGGATAAGCAAGAGGATTGGAATTAATGCTGGGGAGAAGGATTGTATCCCAAACATCCACAGTAAAAGAACTACGACTGTCGCTCCCATGACAAATAGAAGGTAGGAATAAAGCCAAGTGGCCTTTGGACGAGCAAATAGTCCCCAGACCAAAACCAAGTGTCCGGGGAATGCCCAAAGGAGATTCCAATTCCATAGCGTCGCAGAATGATCGGTAAAGAACCAAAGGAAAGTTACCACCAATCCCAGGATACCAAGGACTCCAAAAAGCCCTGCATCCAAGCCTTTCATCAGTTTGCCTTTTTTGAAACCATACGCGGTCAAGGCTACATAAATCAAAGCCAATAGCCAGAATACTACAAAGGGATTGAAGAGAGAACGTGCAGACTCTTCTTTCGGATATTCCAAAAGTACTCGACTTTGCTTCACCAAGGGCCGGGATACTCCATTCTCTACAATAGTGGCATTAGCAAATGCCTGTTCCATATAGGTAGGCAAAAACTGTTTTTCTCGAGCAGTAGCTGGACGATCAATCACCGCCCCCAAGGCCAAGTCAATGCCAAAATCTGCCCAGGGTAGCGGGACTAGGAATTCATCGAGCAGATTTCTAAAGGTCTTCTCTTCGGCAACAATGGAGTCATTCCAAACCAACTGATCCCCCATGGAGATTTCAAAGGCATCTCGAAT
>CAYNIK010000161.1:0-3766 GCA_964397145.1 uncultured Limnohabitans sp. | reverse complement strand
AAGGTAGAAAAACGGAACTTATCCGCAATAAATCAACTTTATTTTTTTAATAAAATGCAAGTATCTCCTTCGCTATCAAACAAATAAATATAGAAATTCAACGATTAAATGGCTTCTTGATCCACTAGCACTTGTACATTGGGATGTAACCAAAGGTAAGATGCAGGAAATTGACCCGTTACTTGTTGTTGCTTTAATCGCTCAAAAGCCTCCTTTTTCCCTGATCCGGCAACAAAAAGTAAGATGAGTTTGGATTGTAGGATTCCTCTGAGTCCAATCGTCATTCCAAAACTGGGAGGCTGCTGCAAGGTTTTCAGCATGCCATTGGCTAAAGTTGATTCGGCAAGTTGGCATACATGAAAGGGAAGCTGATGCTCCTCCCCTGGTTCGTTCAAGGCAATGTGTCCATTTACACCAATTCCCAAAATACAAATATCCAAAGGACCTTCTCGCTCCAAAACCTGCTCCATGGCTGCACATTCACCTTCTGGATCCTGTGTGTAAGGGTCCAAGCTCCAATAGCGATCTGGTGAAATACACATGGGCTGTACAAACTTCCGCTGTACATCCAATTCAGATGTAAATGGTGAGTTGGCTTCAAGCCCACCCCACTCGTCCAATTTGATTACCCGTAAGGCTGAGCCAAAATCGGGACACCTCTCTCTGTAGGCTGCAAGCTTGGCATAGCTACCAGATGGAGACCCTCCACTGGCTACACAGAACAAAAGATTGGGCTTTTTCTCTACAGCTTCTTTGATCCATTCAAAGCCCTGATTACTCATTGACTCGAAGTCAGAAAAAAAATGAAAATTCATACTTAGGGTTTATTGCGATTTGATTCGAAAACTTACGCCTTAAATGTATGACCTCCACAACATCAAATCCAAGAGAAAAACTACCTCTCATCAATTAATTATCAAGGATTCCAAAACACTTCTTATCTTACTTTTTCAAACTCACCTCTATTCTACTTTACCCATGAAAAGAAGTTCCATCCTCCTACTTATTCTCCTAGTGATTGGAAACCCAATCTTAGCACAGAAAAAAGGATCATCTAAAGCAGATCCTCTTAAACAGTCGGTGCAGCAAACCATCGATGCACAATTTGCAGACATGACCGAACTTAGCGATAAGATTTGGGCCTTTGAAGAAATCGCATTCCAAGAGACCCAATCTTCTGCGGCACTCTCTGCCTACGCAGAAAAGTTGGGCTTTAAAGTCACTCGTGGTGTAGGGGAAATCCCCACTGCCTTCGTAGCAGAATATGGTTCAGGCGCTCCAATCATCGGTATCATGGGGGAATTTGATGGTTTGCCTGGCTTATCGCAAAATAAAGTTCCATTTAAAAGTCCACTCCACGCTGGAGCTCCAGGGCACGGTTGTGGACATAACCTTTTTGGTGTCGCCTCCTTGGGCGCCGCTTCTGCCATCAAAAACCTAATTGCATCTGGACAGCTAAAAGGAACCATCCGCTTTTATGGAACACCTGCAGAAGAAAAGTATTTCGGCAAACTATGGATGATCCGAGCAGGCTTGATGGATGATGTAGACATCATGATGGACTGGCATCCTGCAGACGAAACCAAAACTGAAGTTCAGAAAGGATTGGCCTTAGTGGACTTCTTGGTGGAATTTAACGGCCAAACCGCCCATGCTTCGGGTGATCCTTGGAATGGAAGGTCTGCCTCTGATGCACTTGAGTTGTATACCACCGGGATCAATTATTACAGAGAACACATCAAACCAACTGTTCGAATTCACTACCATATCCAAGATGGTGGAAAGGTGGTCAATGTGGTACCTGATTACAGTAGATTATGGGTTCGGGTTCGAGATACCAGCAGAGAAGGATTATTGCCCGTTTGGAAGCAAGTAGAAAAAATGGCTTCTGGAGCGGCTATCATGGCCAATGTTGACCATAAAGTTACCTTGGTGTCTGGAGTACATGAAATTTTGGTCAACCGAACCGGTTCCGCTGTCATGCAAAAAAATATTGAAGCCTTGGGAGCAATCTCCTACACCGAAGAAGAACAAGCTTTTGCTAAAAAAATTCAGGAAGCAAATGGAAAACCACAAGTAGGTGTGATTTCTGAAATTAAACCTATGGAAGAAACCCAAGAACACAGCATGGGTGGCAGCACCGATGTGGGAGACGTGAGCTGGGTAGTACCTACCATCCGTATGGGAGCCACTGTGGCCCCTACAGGAACTCCTTGGCACTCTTGGGCAGTTGTAGCTTCTGTAGGAATGTCTATCGGGCACAAAGGCATGGGCTATGCTTCCAAGGCCTTGGCTATGACCATGGTTGACCTTTACCAAAACGAAACCTTGCGCAACGAAATCAAAGCAGAATTCAAGCAAAAGAAAGGAGACTATGTCTACAAGGGCATTATTCCAGATGGCCCTCCACCTTTGAAGTCAGGTTATTAATCAAATTCATCCCTCTGTTATCCCAAAACAGAGGGCTTTTTTTTGTCCTAACTCCTTGATTTTCTTTTTATTTTAAACTTAATCCGAGGTTTATAGTTCGGTATCTGTAAACATCTAAAAAAACTAGACCAATGAAAAAAATCAAACTAGTATCCCTAGCACTAGTAGCCTTCGCGGCCACTAGCCTTGTAAGTTGCACTGCTCCTAAGGAACAAGCAGAAGAAACTGCTGACACCACTGTAGTAGTAGAGGAAGTAGTCTCCAACACTGTGGTAGATATTGCTGTTGGATCCCAAGATCACACTACCTTGGTTACTGCAGTAACTACTGCAGGTCTGGTAGAAACCTTGAGCGGAACAGGTCCATTTACTGTATTTGCTCCTACCAATGCCGCTTTTGCAGCCTTGCCAGCAGGTACGGTAGAAAATCTATTGAAGCCTGAAAACAAAGAGAAATTGACTGCTATCCTTACCTACCATGTGGTAGCAGGGAATGTATTGTCTAGCCAATTAACAGACGGTCAAAAAGTCCCTACTTTGAATGGTCAAGAATTGACTGTAGCCATCAAAAATGGCGTAGTGACCATCAATGGAATTAAAGTAATTGCTGCTGACTTAGCAGGAAGCAATGGTGTAGTTCACGTAGTAGAAGGCGTTATTTTACCTAAGTAAGTGCTACTTCACCCCTCATTTAAAAAGTCAGCTTCTCGCTGACTTTTTTCATTTAAGGTCACCACTAATTAGATAAAATCCCAGCCTTGTAGACTGGGATAGGATATTCGTGATTAGTTAAATAGTTTCTCTAAGATTTTGTAAGTAATCAGGTAGGTAGGTCGTACCCCATCCATCCCTAAGGCACCAGAAGCAAGCGTACTACCCGTCTCTAGTGGGTTATCTGAGGCATAGTATGCATAGAGCACCTTGATATTGGAACGTACATTTGCACGAATTTTAGATGCAGATTGAATGGCCTTTTGGTAATGCGCCCCCTCCATCTCTAGTCCCACAGCCTTCCAAGAAGATTCCATAAAATAGGTTAAGATGTCTCGGTTCTGCAGTGATGTTCCCAATACCGTAATCATGGAACCTTCATACACGCCTAAGCCATAACCTTTAAAATCAGACTTTTTCAATTCATTGCGGAACGGATAATTATCAGCAGTTCCTTCAAAAACGTGGGAAGAAGGGACCATCAAATCTCCCTTTCCACCATGAAGAATGCCTGCTTTCCCCATAATCGAGGTAGAAACCACATTCAAAGGGTATTTAACCCCATCCTTGGTGTAGGGCTTCAGCAATTCATCAAAGCATTCGTAGGCTTGTTCCCCAAAAGCATA
>CAYNIK010000160.1:0-3772 GCA_964397145.1 uncultured Limnohabitans sp. | reverse complement strand
GAGGCATAGCAGGAGCGTCTTCCTTCACATCTGCTACCACACACTCGGTAGTCAAAAGTAGGGAAGCAATGGATGCTGCATTTTCAAGGGCAAGACGAGTTACCTTAGTTGGGTCAATGACACCTGTTTTGAATAGGTCTTCGTATTTGTCCGTACGTGCATTGTAACCGTAGTTTCCTTTGTTGTCACGGATCTTGTTGACCACAACAGAAGGCTCTCCACCTGCGTTGCTCACGATGGTTCTCAAAGGTGCCTCGATTGCTACGCGGATGATGTTGATACCGGTATCCTGATCTTCGTTGTCACCTTTCAATTTGTCAAGGGCTGAAGCAGCACGAACAAGTGCTACGCCACCACCAACAACTACACCTTCTTGAACCGCAGCTCTAGTCGCATGCAAAGCATCGTCTACTCGGTCTTTCTTTTCTTTCATTTCTACTTCTGTAGCAGCTCCGATGTATAGGATAGCCACACCGCCAGAAAGCTTAGCAAGACGCTCTTGCAATTTCTCACGATCGTAATCAGAAGTGGTTTTTTCGATTTGCGCTTTGATCTCAGCAATTCTGCCTTTGATCGCACCCTTATCACCCGCACCGTTTACTACGGTGGTGTTGTCCTTGTCGATGTTCACTTTCTCTGCTCTTCCAAGCATGTCTGGAGTCGCGTTTTCTAGTTTGAAACCTCTTTCTTCAGAGATTACAGTACCACCAGTCAAGATTGCGATATCTTCCAACATGGCTTTTCTTCGGTCACCGAAACCAGGAGCTTTTACAGCTGCTACTTTCAAGGCACCTCTGATTTTGTTCACCACAAGGGTTGCAAGTGCTTCACCATCTACATCTTCTGCGATGATTAACAATGGCTTTCCAGACTGAGCTACTGGCTCAAGTACAGGAAGCAATTCCTTCATGGAGGAGATTTTCTTGTCGTAGATCAAGATGTATGGATGATCTAGTTCCACTTCCATTTTCTCGGTGTTGGTCACGAAGTATGGGGAAAGGTACCCGCGGTCAAACTGCATACCTTCTACAGTTTTTACCTCAGTTTCCGTACCTTTTGCTTCTTCTACAGTGATGACACCGTCTTTGCCTACTTTGTCCATCGCATCAGCGATCATCTTACCAATTTCCTCGTCGTTGTTGGCAGATACAGTAGCTACTTGAGCGATTTCTTTGGATGTAGAGATAGGCTTGGAGTTGGCTTTCAATTCGGCTACTACAGCAGTTACCGCCTTGTCAATACCTCTTTTGAGGTCCATTGGGTTGGCACCTGCCGCTACGTTTTTGATCCCTACACCGAAAATTGCTTGCGTCAATACAGTAGCGGTAGTCGTTCCGTCACCTGCTTGATCTGCAGTCTTAGAAGCAACTTCCTTCACCAATTGAGCGCCCATGTTTTCGATAGGCTCGCTTAGTTCGATTTCTTTTGCTACCGATACACCATCTTTGGTGATGGTAGGAGCACCAAATTTCTTGTCAAGGATGACATTTCTTCCCTTTGGTCCTAGGGTTACTTTTACAGCGTCAGCAAGTGCGTCAACGCCTTTTTTAAGACGATCTCTAGCGTCTGTATCGAAATATAGTTGTTTAGCCATTTTTATTAAATTTTTTCAGGGTGATAAATGTACTTATAGGATTGCGAAAATATCAGACTCTCTCATGATGAGGTAGTCGTTTCCATCGACGCTCAACTCTGTGCCGGAATATTTACCGTACAACACAGTGTCTCCAACTTTTACCGTCAATGGTTCATCCTTTTTGCCGTTACCTACTGCAACTACAAGTCCTTTCTGAGGTTTTTCTTTTGCAGTGTCCGGAATGTAAAGACCGGAAGCGGTTTTTTCTTCTGCAGCTGCTGGTTGTACCAATACTCGGTCTGCAAGAGGTTTGATGTTCACTTTTGACATAGATATAAATTGTTAAGGGTTATAGTAAACTTACGTACACCTATCTGCACTTCTTGTGCCAAGGGCTGAATAGGAATTAATTCTGACAAATCGGCGCAAAAGCTTCGAAATTCTTTCAGAATTGACATTTTTTAAAACCAAATCATCTGCCAAAATTTCTCTTTTTTCAATTTCGCTGTCATCCGCTTGTCAGGGGGGGTAAAAAAAAGAGCCTTACTTTCGGTAAGGCTCTTTAAGTCTCGCGTTGGGAGATTATTGCTTTGCAGTAGAATCAGCAGGAGCTGCCTCTTTTGCAGGAAGTGCATTTTGAGTGTCTCCAAAAGCAGGAGCTACTGCCTGTTCCTTTGCAGTCTCAATATTTGGTGAAGAGAACTGATTCGGTTGACCACTGGTAAAAAGTACTGAAGAAACCAATACAAGTGCCATAATCGAAATTGCCAAAATCCAAGTAGCATTCTCAAGTACATTTCCTGTGCGGGTTACGCCCATGATCTGTGAAGCACTGCCACCGAATGCGGCACCTGCACCACCTTTAGAGTTTTGACCCAGGATTACCAAGATGAGCAATACGGCTAGGACCAAAATCACACTGATTAATATAGTAAACATAAGATTTGAATTATTCTTTTGATTTTTCAATTAAGTCCGCAAAGTAAGCCCTTTTCTCGGGAAACTTCAAAGCAAGCTTCTCATAAATTTCAATAGCTTGTGCTTTTTTACTTTGCTGTAGGAGAATTTTGGCGAATGTCTCGGAGATTACCCCGTCATTCAAGCTCGTACTGGCATCAGCTAAATTCTCAGTATTTTGATTGGCTTCGATTTCTTTAATCGTGGCTAATTTGATTTCCTTTTTGCTAAAAGCTTTGATTAGGTCTATTTGCTCCCGTTTCTTAGAGTCTAAAATCTCCTTTTTTTCTTTTTTGCGGATGCTTTCGATTAAATCGTCCTTAGGAGCAGCTCTTTTTTTCGGTTTGGTAGTAGCGAGAGCTTCTTCCTTTTCCGTTGAACTTGCTTCTGGGTCGTAGGCTAAAGTTCCTAATGGTTCATGCAACCATCGCTTGAGCCATACGCGATCCGCACTGGTCACTGCTGCCAGGGGAAGAGAAGGGCTATTCTCTTGATTTTTTAACTCAAATCGGGTGGAAAGCGCATGAGACAAGAAGAAAAAAGGAAAGTTCTTTTGAACCTTCTTGAGTTGGAGGTAATCCGCTTTTTCCAGCTGATCTGCTTTTTGGATAAGTTCTAGAAATTGAGTTGCGTTCACAGCAGTTAATTTGATATCAATATACGGATTTTACCAGTTGGCCACAGTAGCTGTAAAAATATCTTGAATAATGGTTTCGAAAATATCTTCAACCAATTGACTTTCTACATCCAGTAAGGTAGTGGTTCGTGGATCGTAATCTTGGAAAAATGTAAAGGTTTGCTTTTTATTTTCCTCCTCATTACTCAAGTTAACGTACTCCACCTCGACAGCAATGGTCAAACGCATTTGCCCTGCTCGATCGGGAAGATTTGGGTCCCCAGAGGAAACCACCGCCTGTGGAGATAAGGAGTAGCGAACGATGGACCCGGAAAATTGCAAGTCTCCATTGTTTCGAACCAGCTCCAATTGCGTGTTGCGTTGGTAATACTCTTTCAAGGCTTCGGTAAATCGCTGCTCCATGTTGGCAGGTCCACTTCCTGAGTCGTTGAAAAAATTCTCCACTGAGAACGTTTTGACGAGCTCGTAATTGATATTGGTGCCCGTAAAACTGTATTTTACTGAGCATGCGGAAAGCCCTAGGGATAGGACTAAAAAGAGGAGCCAGGATCTATTCAATATCATATTGTTTGATTTTTCGATAGAGCGTTCGTTCGGATATT
>CAYNIK010000159.1:0-3785 GCA_964397145.1 uncultured Limnohabitans sp. | reverse complement strand
GGGTAGCATTCACGCGATTGGCTCCCCAGGTGACCCAGAGGGCTTCCAAGCGCTGATGCTCGTAATCCGGATGATTTTTATCCAAGGTCTTCAACCATTTTTCAACGGCCGCAGTCACCGCGACGGCATCCCTGCCCCTCAGTTCGCGACGGGTACGGTAGCGGCTTCGGTATTCGGGAAGTTTCAGGTTTTCTAATAGGACAGGGATGGATTCCCCATGAATTTTGGCAGGCGTAACCAAGGGCCTAGAAGGGTAGGTCAACCGGTAAATGCGTCCATGCACATGGTCTCGCAAGGGGTCTCGTGCATTGTGCTGCATGTGTCCGATGAGGATATTGTGCCAATCCACAATATATAGGGAGCCGTCTGGGGCAGTTTCCATGTCTACAGGTCTAAAATTTCGATCTGAGGAAACGACCAAATCTTGCCGCCACTTCGTGGTAAAGCCAACCGTGTCATCCAGCATTTGGTGCTGCTTGGTACCCAAAAATCCGATGGTATTGTTGATGATCAAATCGCCTTGAACCTCCTCTGGAAAATGGCGGCTGGATATAAATTCCATGCCGGAGGTAGGGCGCACCATGTGGTCTTTTTCGATTAGGTTCGGACCTTTGAAGTTTCCATTTCCATAGCGGGGTAGCGTGGAACCAGGCAGCATCCAGTTGACATTGGGACCGGAAGTTTCTGCATAGAAGTTTTGTCCCCAGTGATCAAAGGCGATGCCCCAAGGGTTGGGAATGCTAACTTGATTGACTCGTTCCAACTTGTGCCGCTTGGGTTCGTACCGGTAAAATCCTCCATTGGTAGCACGAACGGGACCGTAGGAGGTTTCCACATTGGTATGTAAAAACACCCCTTCAGCCATGTAGATCGCACCACTTTCGTCTGCAGCAAAAGCGGAGATGGCATGGTGCGTATCGTGGTCGTCAAATCCGGAAAGCAGGACGGTTTTCTTGTCAGCTTTATCGTCTCCATTGGTGTCTTCAAGCAAAATCAAATTGGTCCCTTGGGACACATACACCCCTTCTGCAGCAATTTCAAAGCCTACAGGGATGTGGAGGTTGTCTGCAAAGACGGTTTGCTTATCGGCCTTTCCATCTCCATTGGTATCTTCTAGAATGAGTAGTTTGTCTGAAGGGCGCGGATCTCCGGGTTTGTAATGCGGGTAACTCGGCATGGTAGCCACCCATAGTCTACCCTTGTTGTCAAAGGAGAGTTGCACCGGATTGGCGAGGTCAGGGAATTCTTTTTCAGAGGCAAAAAGTTCGATTTTGTATCCTTCCGGCACCTTCATGGATTTGAGGGCATCTTCTCCATACAAATAGTTTAAGCTGCCATTGGCCTCGGGGTTGTAATTGGTCTCCACTTCGGGCAAGGAACGTGTCAAGGCATCGGCTGCCTTGAGGTCTTTGACTTTTCCTACATTCGCTTCCCAGATTGCTGTGTCTCGGATGGCGGTGAGCTGCCGAATTTTCTCGAGTTCAAAGGGGTAATTGTCTGGTCCAAAAGGATCGTAGCGTCTTCCAAAGACATGCACGCCATTGGGAATTTTGTAGTCGTTGTGCCACATCCAGTTTTTCTCCAGCACGGCTTGTTTGATCAGCTCTTTGTTAGCTTCTGCCTTCGGGGATTCCTTCCCAAATAGTTTGTCTGCGAGCAGGACCGATAGCTTTTCATATCCTTGTTCGTTAAGCTGGCTACCATCGATAGTGAGCGGTGCATCATTGCCTTGGTACCAACTTTTGCTTGGTGTGAAGGCGTCCACAAAGACGATTTGGTGCTTTTTGGCTACCTCCTCCATGGCTTCGGTATAAAGCCATAAGTTTTCGTTTTCTAGTTTTCCATTAGGGACATCCTTGATTTCGGATAGGTCTTCAAAGGCTATGGGAGATACGAGGGCTAGTTGTGGCGCAGCTTTTCCATTGTATCGCTGGGCCTTGGAATGAAGTATCCAGGCTTCTAGTTCGTTCTTGAAATTTTGAAGTTTGGCTTCGCCCTGAAAAGACTCATTGAATCCAAAAAATCCGATGACCACATCTGCTTTCAATCGAGTCAGCCACTGATCCGGTTTTTCTAAAAAACCCTCTGATCCGGAGGGTGTAGCATATTCGTCTTGAAATTGCTCAGCTCCAGGAAAGGCCCAGGGATCGTTGCTGCCCGAGCGGGGACGAAAACCAGGGGTGTCGCCTGGATCGCAAAGGTTGCGGATAAAGAGCGTACTATCGGGATACCGGAGGTGCAGTTCTGTTTCCAATCCACCAAATTCCATCATGCGAGAACCCAAGTTATTGCCCACGAGGGCAATGCGCGTGCCTTTCCGTAGTTTTAGGGTAGGTTCTGAAGTACAGCTAAAAAGTGCGAGAAGGGTTAAGAGAAGTAGCGAAGTAAATGGGAGTGGGCTTGGGTGGTTCATTCTGGGCTTGATATTTTACTTAATACTAAGCAGAATGGTGCCCATTGTCAATGGGTTTTTGCTGGCAATACAGAAAGAAATAGTGTTTTACAGGATGAGCTTTCCTGAAGGGTCTACCTCAAATGTCCATTTTTCTAGGTAACAGTCGTTCGAAACATTGGCTGTAGTACATTTTTGTTGAAGACCTTCTAGGGTGATTACCCCATCGCTTAGGCTAATTTTTTCTCCGTATTCGTTGAAAAATCCCCCATAGGTTTGCTGCCAAAGCTGCTTCCCGCTTGCATCTACCTTAATCAATAAGATATCGTAGTTGCCTGCGCCGAAGGAACTTGTGGAGCCCAGCAGCAAATAGCCTCCATCCGAAGTAGGCAGTACAGCACTACCCTTATCATAGCTTGTTCCACCATAGGTTTTTTGAAGTTGGATTTTCCCACTATCATCCAAAACCGTCAGTTGCATATCACAAGTGCTGGTCTTGCTTTCGCAATTGATGGTGCTCAAGGCTACTTTTTCTAGCATTCCTTCACGAATGGATAAGGGTGCTGTCAACCAAGAAAAAGCAAGGTAAGCCAGAAGTGTAGCGCCAAACATCAGCAGTAGTTTGGGGGTATTTCTTGAGGTAAATGTCGCCTTAAGGAATTCACCCACTTTGAATTGCTGGGAAGGGGGATTGGCCGGCTCCTCCAAGGACAATGCAAGTAAGTCAACTAATTTTCCCAAGGTATAAGCACTTGGTGCCACCTCTCCTTTTTCAATGCGTTGGATGGTGCGAAGCGTTACCCCACAGCGCAATGCGAGATCAGATTGGGTCCAATTCAGGTTTTTTCTACCGGTTTTAACTTTTTCAGCTAGGGTCATCCCTCAAAAATGGCTGGAATAATGCTTGAAAAAAAGACTGGGACTATGACATCTATGCGACATTTACCCAGAGGGCATTTGGGCGATCCAGTAAGGCAACAAAAAAACTCCTACCTGGATTCAACCAGGTAGGAGTTTTAGTAACCAAAAGTGTATTTAGGAAGAGGTTAAAACTGGTTTTTAAACTGTTCCATTTTTTGATCTACCTGAGTGTCCACCATAAAAGAGACAGCAGTAGTTTCCCAAGCAAGGGTTACTTTGGCTACTTTGTTGTTTTCAGCAGAAATGTGGTACTGTAGACGCTCGGTAGCACCTACAGTTGCAGGAGCTGCTTTCACAGCGATTGCATCGTCCGCAGCAAGTGCTGCTTCATCGATTTTCCCATCTTTCATGTAGCTGTAAATGCTTTCTGCTTTTTTGTTCAGGTGGATCGTCCACTCGCCAGAAGCTGCAGGAGTGACAAAAATGGAATACTTGCCAGCAGCTAGGTTTTTGCCTCCTACATTTACTGCAG
>CAYNIK010000158.1:0-3831 GCA_964397145.1 uncultured Limnohabitans sp. | reverse complement strand
TGGCCGAAAACACGGCCCACTGGGTGATCTCTCCTCAAGTTCAAGAGGTCATTGCCCATACTAAGATCTTTTTGGTGGAAAATCCCCGTGCCGCACGGCGCTACATTTCTAGTTTGAAGTTGGGAGTCAATATTGAAGAACTGCATATGGAAGTTCTAGACAAGGACACCCCACCCGAGCAGGTATCGAGATTGATGATGCCTCTCCTGAATGGAGCTGATATTGGAGTGATTTCTGAAGCAGGCTGTCCGGGGATTGCGGATCCCGGTGCTTTGGCCGTGGCCTATGCACACCAAAAAGGCATTCAAGTGGTACCTATCTCAGGGCCGAGTTCCATGTTTCTAGCACTAATGGGCTCTGGCTTTTCGGGTCAATCCTTCGCTTTTCACGGGTATTTACCCATTGATAAAAAAGAAAGAGCGATGACCTTAAAACGCTTGGAACAAGAGTCGCTACGCGAAAAAAGAGCTCAAATCTTTATGGAGACTCCCTTTCGCAACAATCAATTGCTAGCCGATGCCCTTTCGTCTTTGTCTCCACAGACGAAGTTGTGTGTCGCCAAAAATCTTACCGCGGCGGATGAGTTAATTCAAACAAAAACCATTGCGGACTGGAAAAATCACCCCCTCGACTTGCACAAGGTTCCCACTGTATTTATCCTTCAAGCCTTCTAACATGTTTACCATCGACGCACACCTGGACCTGAGCATGAATGCGATGGAGTGGAACCGGGACCTCACCCGACCACTTGCGGAGATCAATGCCCGAGAGCTGGGGATGACCGACAAGCCCGATCGTGGAAATGGGACGGTCTCCCTACCGGAGCTTCGCAAAGGGAATGTGGGATTGGTGGTAGCGACACAAATTGCCCGTTTTGTAGCCCCAGACAATCCGCTTCCGGGCTGGTACTCAGCTCAGCAAGCCTGGGCTCATACGCAAGGGCAACTTGCCTGGTATCGAGCCATGGAAAAGCAGGGCGAACTGAAGCAAATTCGGAATTGGCAGGACTTGGAGGCACATTTGGCTTACTGGAATGCCGGGGAAGATAAAAGTCAAAAGGCAATTGGCTACATCTTATCTCTAGAAGGAGCAGACTCCATCGTGTCCCTAGATTACCTAGAAACAGCCTACGATAACGGGTTGAGAGCATTGGGGCCTGCCCATTATGGTCCTGGACGCTATGCCTATGGCACCGATTCTTCTGCGCCATTATCCCAACAGGGGAGGGACTTGCTTTTCAAAATGGATGAATTGGGGATCATCTTGGATGCTACTCACCTCTGTGACTTGGCATTTTGGGATGCTTTAGATCATTTTCAAGGGCCAGTTTGGGCTAGTCACAACAATTGCCGTGCGTTAGTAGATCACAATCGTCAGTTCTCCGATGAGATGATCAAGGCCTTGATCGCTCGTGGAGCAGTGATAGGCGGGGTTTTTGATGCTTGGATGCTGAGTCCGGGCTGGATACGCGGAAAAAGTACACCAAAAGAGCGAAATGTAACCTTGGCTACTCTTCTTGATCACCTGGACCACATCTGTCAGTTGGCAGGAAATGCCAACCACATCGGCATCGGATCAGATTTGGACGGGGCCTTTGGAAAAGAACAGTGTCCTGCTGACTTAGAAACCATTGCAGACCTTCAAAAAATCCCCGACCTACTTCGTGCGCGTGGCTACTCGGAAGAGGATGTTCAAAAGGTCATGCATGGAAATTGGCTTCGCTTTTTGAAAAAGGCCTGGAGTTGAAATTTCTGGAAATCCGCGCAAAGGATTGAGCGGCGGCACTATTTTTTTTGTTCAGAGGATTGAAAATCAATCGATTTCCGAAGGCTTTTCTGAAAATAGCAAGTAATTCGCTACGTTTTCCTGTTTTTTAGCAAATGAATCTTCGTATTTTTTGAGGGATTATTGCCCAAAAAGACCGAAACCCAAAATCTCCCATGCGAAAGCCTGCCTTGTCCTTTTCCCAAATCATCAACATGAACGTTGGTTTTTTTGGGATCCAATATAGTTTTGGACTTCAGCAAAGTGCTGTCAATCCCATCTATGACATGCTGGGGGCAGCCCCAGATGAGATCCCCCTACTCAACCTTGCTGGTCCGATGACGGGGCTATTGATTCAGCCAATTATTGGTGCGCTGAGTGACAGTACCTGGAGTGATCGCTACGGGAGGCGAAAGCCTTATTTCTTTATTGGGGCGTTACTTTGTAGCATTTGCTTGTTTTTCTATCCCTTCAGTAGTTCCTTGTGGATGGCGGCAGGCTTGCTTTGGGTGCTAGATGCAGCCAACAATACTGCCATGGAGCCTTATCGAGCTTTGATTGCTGATTCTTTGCCCGAAGAACAACATGGCAAAGGTTTCTTGACCCAAAGTTTCTTCACCGGTCTAGGCATTACGCTAGCCAATTTATCCCTCTTCTTTTTTCAAATCTACTTCAAAGGCAGTTGGGGCGCCCTCCCAGTCTGGGTCTATGCCTCCTTCTTCCTAGGCACCATCTGCTCGATTACCTCGGTGCTTTGGAGTATGTCCAAGACCCCAGAATATCCTCCTTCTGAAGAGGAGTTGGCTGCCTTACGTCTTCGCAACCAGGGCATGCCCCATCCGGCTATTCAGTTTTTTCTTTCTATCCTGAGCACTTTAGTGGCTTATGCTGCGTTTTTAATCCTGTTACCGTTTACGCTAGTTGATCGGGGACTGATTCGAAAAGTATTGTCTTGGGTGGATTCCAAGCCTGCCCTGCGGGTGCTTTTTGCCCAAAATTTAGAGATTGTCGAGGCAATCTTGGTCATGCCCTCTGTGATGTGGAAATTGGCCTTGGTGTACCTCTTCCAATGGTATGCCCTGTTTTGCTACTGGCAGAATTCTGCCAAGAGTATTGCCCTCTCTGTGTGGAAAGTGACTCCTTCCTCTGATCCTGCAGCATACGAAGAAGCAGTGGGTTGGGCAGGCTTGGTGAATGGATGGTACAACATAGTGACCTTCCTTTCTGCTTTTTTCTTGGTTACACTAGCCCAAAAATATGGAGCAAAGCGGGTGCATTTTATCTGCTTGTTGCTTGCGGGAATCGGCTTGTTGATTTTCCCCATGCTGGAAAACAAGTACGCTTTGTTTATTCCCATGACCGGATTTGGCATTGCTTGGGCTAGCATGATGGGGATACCCTACCTCTTGGTGGTCAATGAAATCCCCAAAGAACGTTACGGCGTTTATATGGGGATTATCAACATGATGATTGTGATCCCCATGATCTTCCAGACGCTAACTTTTGGCTTTATTTCCAAAAACTTCCTGAACAACGATGCGGGTCAAGCCATCCTCTTTGGAGGCGTGTTGCTGCTGATTGCAGCGGTTGCTACGCTACGAATCAAAGGAAGCAAAACTACGGCTTTGCCTTCACAAGCCCCTTCAGGACATTAATCTATTCCATCACCACCCTTGCCTACACCCATGTCGGTAGAAATCACGCGTACTGAAAAAATAAACCAGCTTTTCCAAGCCTATACCCTAGATGTTCAGGGGGCAGATCGGGATTTTGTAACCCGTTTTCATGCTAGCCTACCCAAAATTCAAGCCCTATTTCAAGAACTTTATGGGGTTCATGAGGAAGCCGAGTCTCAGTTGCTCGAACTTTTGCGAAGCCTGATTTTAGGTTACCAGGCTCGAGAAGAGTCGCTTCGAGAGCGAGATCGAAACAAAGCCGCCGAAGGCAATTGGTTTTTGAGCCAAAATCTGGCAGGCATGAGTATGTATGTGGACCGCTTTGCGGGCAACCTTAAAACCATGCCTTCCAAACTTCCGCACCTGCAGGACTTGGGGGTTAATTTTCTTC
>CAYNIK010000157.1:0-3848 GCA_964397145.1 uncultured Limnohabitans sp. | reverse complement strand
CCCTCAGATTCCTTTAGACTCCAATTCACTTTCCTGAAATTTTTCCTTTGGTCAATACCCAAAAATTAAGTTGAACCCTTTATAAAAAAACGATGAATATCCCTACAAACCAAGCCGAAAACGCTCCTACAGAGAAAGATTCAAAGGTTTCTGATTTAATGCTTCTCGCATTTTTGGTCCTCTTTCTTGGCAACACCTTTTTTCAATTTGTGATTCAACAACTCTTCGACGAATGGTATTTTTATCCAACCAAGTACCTGTCTGATTTTTTCAACCTTTTCTCCAACTTAAGTTTTTTCCTTATCCCTGTTTCCATTAAGAACATCATCCTGAAGGTAGCTGGGTTAGTGGTTACGCTCTTGTTTGTGTGTTACTATAATTTCAACATACTCCTGTCCATTTGGGATTCGTTTTAATTTTACGTTTTTAGGAAACCTTGCTCCTCTTTAATTGGCTGCCAACCTGATACAACTCGGCAGAGTGGAATTCATGGCATTTTAATTCAAAAATTAGGAGAGGCGGTGGTCCTATTACTAAAAAGTTCTCATCCTTTACTTCTGATGCTCACAAACTTCCCAACTAGAAAAAAATCCGATTCATTGAATAAAACCAAGCAATCCCAGCAACCGATTTCCTGACTGAATGCAACAGATTTGGCCAATCATCCCACATTAGGATTTGTAAAAAGTCTTTTTTAAGCTCATCCAACTGCTTGGAAAAACAAGGTCTATTTTTGACCTTGAACAACTTTCTTGGCATCCCCCTCCAACTTACTGATGAAAAAGTCCTTTCTTTTCTTGGTTTTCCTAAGCGCTACCCATGTTCTCTGTGCCCAAGCATCCCTACAGCTTAATTCTCCCGATGGACAATTAAGTCTACGAATTGACAACCAACAAACCTTAACTTACAGCCTTGCACACCAAGGAAAACTCCTTGTCCAACCCTCTCGATTAGGTTTTTCATTCAGTAAACCAAAGTTGACCTTAAGCGAATTTGAGATTATTGAAAGCCAAGAGCAAGAAGTTGACCAATCTTGGAGTCCACTCTATGGTGAAAAAAGTAGCATCAGGGACCATTACCGTGAGCTAAGCCTTTTCCTCAGGACTAAGACCCAGCCTGCCGTAGAAGTGGTAGTCACCTTTAGGTTGTTCAACGATGGGCTTGGTTTTCGCTACACCTTCCCTGTGCAAAAGAATCTAAACTATTTTGTGATTGAGGAGGAGTTGACCGCATTTAAATTCGGTGCCGACCACCTCGCATTTTGGATTCCCGGGGATTACGATACCAATGAGTTTCTCTACCAAAGCACCCGGCTTTCCGAAATCAATGCCCTACAAGCCAATTTTCAGGAATTAGATATTGCAGTAAAGAGCCCCGCCGGTGATCGGGTAATCCAAACACCCCTGCAACTGGTTACAGACCAAGGGTACTACCTCCATCTGCATGAAGCAGCCTTGGGTAATTACCCCGTCATGCAATTGGAATTGGATAAAGCAGACTTTAGTCTTCAAGCTCATTTGGTCCCCGATGCGGTGGGTAATAAGGCTTATCTCCAAACAGGAAGTAGCACCCCCTGGCGCAGTATTATCGTGTCCACAACACCCGAAGGGATTTTAGCTTCAGACCTGATTCTCAACCTCAACGATCCAGCCCCTTCTGGCGATTATTCTTGGATTACCCCACAACGATTTATTGGGGTCTGGTGGGAGATGCATGTGGGGAAGGGCTCATGGGACCTGGCATCTAGAAAGCATGCAGCAAACACCGACAACGTCAAAAAATACATTGATTTTGCAGCAAACTATGGAATCCAAGGGGTCTTAGTTGAAGGTTGGAACCAGGGCTGGGAGGACTGGTTTGGCAACTGGAAGGAAGAGGTGTTTGATTTTGTAAGCCCCTATCCTGACTACAACTTGGACGAACTAACTGCCTATGCCCAGTCAAAGAAGGTGCGTCTGATCATGCACCACGAAACGGCCGGTTCTGTGACCAATTACGAGCGACGACTGGATCAAGCATTGGATAAAATGGTGCTTCATGGGATGAATACCGTCAAAACAGGCTATGTAGGAAAAATCATCCCCCGAGGCGAGCACCACGATGGGCAATGGATGAATCGACATTACCTGCATGTAGGGATGAAAGCTGCAGAAAAAAAGATCATGGTCGTTTCCCATGAATCCAGCCGACCCACGGGGCTCCACCGAACCTACCCCAACCTGATGGCTTCAGAAGCTGCAAGAGGCAATGAATTTAATAATGCTCCGACCTTTGGATTGACCCCAGAGCACGAAACTATTTTGGCATTTACTCGACTAAAGGGGGGGCCTTTAGATTACACGCCTGGTTTTTTTGATTTCAAACTCAATCGATTTGATGCCAGCAGAACAACTCAAGTCAACACCACCTTAGCCAAACAGGTCGCTTTGTTTGTAGTATTTTACAGCCCCATTCAGATGCTTGGAGATCTTCCCGAAAACCTGGAGAAGTTCCCCGAACTCCTACGATTTATCCTAGGCATTCCTTTGGATTGGAAGGAGAGTCACTACCTTGATGCTGCTCCTGGCGATCAGGTGATTGTGGCACGAAAGTCCAAAGATTCCTCCACTTGGTATGTAGCAGGCATCTCAGACGAGCAAGCACGGGAGGTACAGCTCGATTTCTCTTTTTTAGAAAAGGGTAGGCAATTCCGTGCGCAACTTATCAAGGACGCCGAAGGGGCGCATTATGACAGCAATCCTACTGCAATCGAAACTCTAGATTGGAAGTTGGGACCAGAGGATAAACTACGGATTCAAATGGCTCCTGGAGGTGGTTTTGTCGTAAAGATTGAAGAAATTCGCTAATTCGGACTACAGAATCACACCTTACTTACTTGGCAGTGATTTTTGCTTTGGTCAATCTTCCCCAAACCACAAACAGGGTAAGCAACAAAAAGACCACTTGAGTGACGACAGGCTCTCCTTTGGAGGCGTGTAAGGCAGTAGCCAGACCCATGATGATCGCTAAGCCTAGCGATGCCAGCGGAGTGAGTACGGGAAGGATGCGGAGCGCAGCGGGTAGAATCAGTCCAATAGCCCCCAAGACTTCTGAAATCCCTATAAATCGAATCAAGCCTACTCCATACTTTTCAATGAGCTCAGCCGATTGTTGCATAAGATCTGCCTCCGAGGTGGTCAATTTGGTCACTCCGATCATGCCAAAGGCGAGGGCAAGGGCAACTTGTACCACCCATAGGGCGATATGAAGGGCTTTGGAAGGGGTAGGATTAGACATGGGATGGATAGATTTGGTTGATAATACGAACTAGAATAGAAATGCTTCTTGAATTTAGTTAATTTTCCTTTTACTCAAACTTTTTTGGTTGCTGAGAACAATTAAATATGTTAACAAATGACAATTAGCTATCCAAAAAAAAGTAAACTACATCTATTAGATTTTATAAAGATTAAAATAATAGTTAGAACTCAAGTGTAGTATTTAATCTATCCTACCACTCCTCGCTTTTCTAGCTCCTTCAAACAGGCTTTCTGCCAGTGATTGGCGACTTCGCGTGCTTTCTTTTCAAAGCTATTAGCTTGGTAACCTACTTCCTTAATTTCCTTGTCATAGGCTCGGTCATCTTTACCTGATCGGATGTCTAAGAAATGCTGGTACTCGTGAATCAGTGTATTCACCACTTCCTTGGGACTGGCATGACTCCCCCAATACAAGGTGATCGTCTTGGACTGCTGTTGGTAAGTGCCCATTACTTTCCGATGTCGATAGTAGCGGAGCAAAAGACGAGGGCCTGTCCTCTTCCCCTTTGGAAGACCCAAGTGCAGCATGCACCAACGAATCACCTCCCG
>CAYNIK010000156.1:0-3886 GCA_964397145.1 uncultured Limnohabitans sp. | reverse complement strand
TCGATTACCGAGCGGCTACAGGGGAACAAGCCCTCTGGACCAACCGCATGTTTGGTGGGATGCCCACCTACTTCATCAGTCTGGAGTTTGCAGGTGACATCACCAACCTAGCCATCTCTATCTTGACGCTGGGTCTCCCACACCCCATCAATGGCCTCTTTTTCGGGATGCTGGCCATGTACCTCCTGTTGCTCAGCTTTGGGGTACGACCGATTTTCTCCGTGGCAGGAGCCATCGCTTTTTCCTTCAACACCTACAACTTGCTCTCCCTAGAGGCTGGCCACAATGCCAAAATCTGGGCCGTATGCTTAATTCCATTAATCTTGGCAGGTATCCATCTGGCCTTCGATCGCAAGCGACTACTCGGCGCAGCGCTGCTTGGACTTGGACTCCTGCTGCAACTCAAATTCAACCACCTTCAAATCACCTATTACACGCTAATCATCGCGGTGATCTACGTCATCACTCGCCTTGGGTTTGACTGGAAAAAAGAGGGACTTGGAAGCCTATCCAAAACCCTAGCCCTGCTGACTTTGGGAGCCATTCTAGGGGTGGGAGGAAATTTGAGTAGAATCGCCACCGCCTTGGACTACAGCCCTTACTCCACACGAGGAAAGGCCACTATCGAAACAGCAGGTGCAGGGCTCGATAAAGAATATGCCTTTGGCTGGTCCAATGGCATTTTAGAAAGCATGACCCTCCTTGTTCCAGACTTCTACGGAGGAGGCAGCACCACCCCACTTCCCAAAGACTCTGCTTCCGAGAAAGCCCTGCGATCCCAAGGATTGGAACCTACACAAATCAATGATTTTGTGAAAGGAGCACCCACCTATTGGGGGGATCAACCCTTCACAGGAGGACCTATTTATGGAAGTGTGATCCTGGTATTCCTTGCCATTTTAGGCATCTGGGTAGCGCCACGTGCCAGTCTGATCACTTTTGGATCCATCATCGTACTTTCCTTGATGCTCAGCTGGGGCAAAAACCTGGCCTGGTTCAACTACACCTTGTTTGACATTTTACCTGGCTACAACAAGTTTAGAGCCGTATCCATGGCTTTGGGCATGACGCTGTTTGCCATTCCTGTTTTAGGCATGATCGCCTTAGAAAAATTGACGCAAACCAAAGCGTTGAAGCCTTTACTCATTTCGGGAGGAATAGTTGCTGGAATCACCTTCCTACTAGCCGTCATGGGGAGTGCATTCTTCCGCTTTGAAGGTGCTGGAGATTTAAATTATCCAGATTGGCTGGTAAGTGCTTTGCAATCCGATCGAAAGGCCCTACTCGCTTCCTCAGCTTGGAAAAGCTTTGCCTTTGTCACCCTCGCTTTAGGAGCAATCTTCTTTTACCTCAAGGGTAAAATCTCAGAAAGCATCTTGGGTATAGGCTTAATTTTCTTGATAACCCTGGATGTGTGGACCATCAACCGCCGCTACCTCAATGACGACTCCTTCAAGGGAAATCCATCTCGCGAGTTTTTTGCGGAAACCCCTGCGGAAAAATCCATCGCTGCAGACAAAGGCTACTTCCGAGTGCTTCCACTCACAGAAGGGCTCACCCAAGGTGCACGCACCAGCTACCGATTCAATAGCCTTGGAGGCTACCATGGCGCCAAACTTCGTCGCTATCAGGATTTGGTGGATTATCGACTGGAGTTTGAATTGCAGGATTTCATCAAAAAAGCCCAAGAGGGCAACTTTGACTGGGCAGCCATTGGCACAATCAACATGCTCAACACGAAGTACCTGATTGCCGGAGCTGAGCCCAATGCCGTATTCGAAAACCCGGAAGCAAATGGCCCTGCTTGGGTACCTGGCCAACTCGTCCCAGTAGGAAGCAATAAAGAGGAAATGGACAAGTTGGGCACCATCGATACCAAAGCGCAAGCAACTATCAATACCAAGGAGTTTGGCGAGCAAGCTGCAGGTGTAGGTACGATCACGCTGACCAAACATGCTCCAAATCAACTGAGCTACCGCGCTGAAATGACCAAGGCTGGATTGGGCGTGTTTTCGGAAATCTATTACCCAGCAGGCTGGACGGCAACCGTGGATGGCAAGGAAGTTCCCATCCTTCGAACCAACTACTTGCTTCGAGGCCTTTCCCTTCCTGCAGGAACTCACGAAATTGTCTTTACCTTTGCCCCTGCGAGTTACACCGCTACCAAAACACCCATGATCCTATTCCAGTATGCATTGGTGATTTTGTTGATCGCTGGACTAGTTACCACTTACAAAAAATCAGATGCAAGCCGCTGAAGAACAAGATAAAGTCGTTCGCTTTTACGACCAGTTTGCCGAAAAGCAAGAGAAAACAGGCATCAACTCCAGGCATTTGAGTATCCTGGATAAGGCAAAAAAGGCTGGACTGAAATCCAATCACCGGATTTTGGAGGTAGGCTGTGGCATAGGAACCGTTTCCCATCTACTAGCTACTCAGGTCCCCCAAGGAAAGGTACTCGCCCTAGATATTTCCCCAGAAAGTATTGAAAAGGCTCGCGTACTTTGGAAGAAACAAGGCAACCTGAGTTTCGATGTGTCGGACATGTCCGATTTCAACCGTCCGGGAGAAAGCTTCGATTTTTTTGTATTTCCAGATGTGTTGGAACACATTCCAGTAGCCCAGCATGCACGCTTGTTTGAAAACATCCAACGCCATGCACATGCTGACTCGGTGGTTTTGATTCACATTCCTGCGCCGCGGTACCTCGAATGGATGATCGCCAATCAACCGGAGAAACTTCAGGTAATTGACCAGCCACTGGATACTGGAACCCTAGTTCAGACCTTGAGCGCCTCTGGTTTTTATTTGGAAAAAATGGAGACGTATGCGCTCTTTTTTGAAGAAAAGGATTACCAATATTTTGTGTTCCGTGCCAACAAACCGGTGCAGCAATCCACCGCGAAAAACAAGTGGCAGGTACTTAAAGAACGAATTCTTATCCGTTTGAAATACGGAATCAGCAGTTAATCTACAGACACATGGAAATCAAAGCCGGTACGGTGGTAGGACTTACCTACGAACTCAAGGTAAGTAAGGAGGAAGATGAAATTGAGTCCGCACCTTTCAGTGTGGAAGTTCGAGAAGAGGATGACCCTTTTTATTTCCTATTTGGACAAAGTGGCTTACCTGAAAAATTCGAGGAGCTGCTTCATGGAAAAAAATTGAAAGAGGAGTTTTCCTTTACCCTAACTACGGCAGAAGCCTATGGAGAAGCGGACGAGGAGCTCTTGGTGACCTTGCCTGTAGATCAGTTTTCGAAGGAAAGAGGCTTCAACCCAACCATGCTAGAGGAAGGTAACTTTCTTCCACTCGTGGACGAAAATGGATACCCCATGCAAGCGAAGGTCCTGAGAAATTTAGGAGAGGAAGTACTACTTGACTTCAACCATCCCTTGGTTGGTTTTGACCTTCACTTTGAAGGCAAAATCATCGAAGTACGGAAAGCCACCAAAAAGGAAATGGAACAGGGCCATGTGGAAGGAGCCACGGATGCTGAAGCCTAAACTTTTGTCAACAATCAAAAAATCCCGCTAATCGATTCAGATGGCGGGATTTTTTTTAAACTAAGATTTCAAGAGTAATACTTTTTCTTCTTGGATGTGTAGGTAAACTCGGTCTCCGATTTGGTATTTTCTTGCAGGGTCATCTACCTCCCAAAGTTGTCCTCCCTCTTTTAAGCGAACCTGAAGGCTATTGTAATGCACTAAAAACCGTTGATCTACTACATGCCCTACAAATCCACCTCGGGTCCGAATACGAACGTCTGCAGGTCGAATGTAGGCCTGCTCTCGATCTGGGAGGGCATTGATGGACGAAAAAAGTCGGGCTACATACTTCGATTTGGGTTGCTCACACAGTGCCTTGGAATTTCCCTTTTGGGTGA
>CAYNIK010000155.1:2426-3896 GCA_964397145.1 uncultured Limnohabitans sp. | reverse complement strand
TCGGAAGTTTCCGAGAGGTGAAATTCAACCAAGTATCTACCAATTTCTTGGTGCTTTTTCCAGAAGGAATTTTGGAAGAAGCACCCAAGTTTCACGTGATCATTACCAAGACCAGTACGGACAAGCAAGCCGCTGAAATGCAATCCGACATGGTACGGGAGTTTCCGAATATCTCAATCATCAATTTAGGTACAATCGTAGAGACGCTTGAGGAGATTTTGGGTAAGATCAGTTTCGTGATTCAGTTCATGGCCTTTTTCTCCATTGCCACGGGAATATTGGTCTTGATCAGTTCCCTCATCATCAGCAAATACCAGCGCATGCGAGAGAGTATTTTGCTACGCACCTTAGGCGCAAGTTCTGCCTTGGTGCGGCAGATCAATACCTTGGAATACTTCTTTTTGGGGAGTTTGGCCTCCTTATCAGGAATTTTACTTTCCTTCTTTGCGACGTTTTTGTTGGGGAAATTTGTCTTTCAGATGAACTTTAGTTTGGCCTGGAAGGAGGGATTGGTGATTTATTTGGCCATTACAGTACTGACGATTGTTTTGGGCTGGCTAAATGGGCGAAAGATTATCAACCAGCCACCAATGGAGATTTTGCGAGGGAATGGGTAAATGCTAGATTTTCAGAGTAATAAAACTTACATTTCATTCTAGAGCGACTACCAATCCACTCGTTTTGTTTGATTTTTTGATTTAGGAGTAAACTGTTTTTTCATCTTATTTTTTAAAAATGAACCTAAAAGTAAACCTGCGGGTTGATGCATTGAAAGTTGTCCGTATCTTTGAGCTTTCAGGGACCAATCGGAAGTTATTTTCTGCCCAATTCGAGGGGGAGGGGTTGACTGATACTGGTGAAATCCAACACGCTTTTTCCAAGATTAGGGCTGATTGGAGTAATCCCAATTGGTTTAGATCTTTTTTCACTGAATTCAGGCAAGATTACTTTGATTTTTACGGGTCTGCCAGACTGAATGGGATGGTTAAGGAAGCGATTGAATTTGCGGATGACTTATTTGAAGAATTAGCGGAACACGCAGGGAAAGGGGATTTGGAATCTCTTTTCAAACCACTGGAGAATTCGGAAAATGTCCAAGTTTATGAATTTCAAAAACTGAAGGTTAAGGGTAGGGAGCGAAAAAGTTATTTAAGAGTATATGCTGTGCGATTTGGAGATGAATTTGTGATCACGGGCGGTACAGTAAAGCTTACCAAGTTTATGAAAGATCGACCGCATACAAAGTTAGCGCTAAATAGGTTAGAGGCTGTTGCCCAGTTTTTAAGACAAAATGACATCAAAGGAAAAATAATTTATCTAGAAAGATAGGGGATGACTTATACTAAAAAATCAATCAAAGACATCAGTGTTCAATATCATGAAAACTGGATAGCGGATGTTGCCTGGAGAAAAGCGAACAAAGCCTGGCTAGGAAAATCAGCGGATATTGCGCTGCGGATATTGGATGCT
>CAYNIK010000155.1:0-2323 GCA_964397145.1 uncultured Limnohabitans sp. | reverse complement strand
AATTTTAAGTTGGAGACTCTCTGCAAGCTTGAAAAAGTACTTGGGAAAGAGTTGGTAACTATTCTTCAAAAAGATGAAGAGGTGGTTCAAAAAGGTACTTGGCGATATGTTGAGCCTACTGAAAAGATGGAAAATAGGAATAAGTTTTGAGGTCTTACACTAGTAGTCGTACTGGTTGAAAAAGCTTGATGATTACCTTCCTCACGATTGTTTTGGGCTGGCTGAATGGGCGAAAGATTATCAACCAGCCACCAATGGAGATTTTGAGAGGGAATGGGTAAATGCAATGTGATTATCCGCAATCAAATCGCTCAGTAGGAAAGTCAACTCCTGCGGATAATCGCTAACATACCACGGTCCACAGTTCACCTAATTGAACTTCAAAACTTATTTTATCTGGTTGGGGGTTGAAAAGCGGATAATCCTGAAAAACAAAAAAGGCTTGCATCACTGCAAGCCTTTGTACCCAGAGCCGGAGTCGAACCGGCACGAGTGTAACCTCATTGGTGTTTGAGACCAACGCGTCTACCAATTCCGCCATCTGGGCAAGTACACAACCCATTCCGTTCTGAATGGGGATGCAAATATGAATACAAAAATGATTTCCTACAAACTCAATCTCCTACTTCTTGCAATTTTTTTGTACTCCAAGCTTGGGGCTTTTCAGAAAAGAGTGCTTTGGTAAAGTTCCAAACTGATTTAAATAGCTGTGAATCACGATACTGATTCAAGGCATCTTCGCTTTCCCAGTGACTGTACGTCACAAAAATATTTTTTTGATTTTCATCCTGCCAGAGTTCCAAATGCCGACATCCGGGGAAATTCCGGATCAAAATTTTATGTGCTTCAAAATTTTCCAAGAAAGCAGCCACTTCTTCCGGTCGAAAAGTCATACGGACCACACGAATCAAACTCATGCTTCAAAATTTATGTAAACCACACTGTCTCGCTTCAATCCCAACAGGTTGCCACCATGTCCGTGATTGATTCCAATTTCCAACACATCCAAGCTATTAAAAAACAAATAGGGTTCACCTGCTTCGACTTGATCGTAACCCGTCTGAAGTTGCCGGTGGGTTTCTCTCCCAAATTGGATGGTAAATTTTCCTGGATTTAACTTTTCAAATACTTCCCTGCTGATGTTGGTGATCAGGTTGCCATAGCGATCCACGCGCACCACGTGCCCTATGATCTGCTCTCGTGTAGCCTTCGCCTGTCTCGGCATCAATTTTTTGAACTGAGTAGATGGTCCTCCGAAATCATGAATTGCAGCCCCAGAAGCAACTTTCGCTGCAATTGGAGCCAAAATATCTCGGGTTGGAAAGGTGGAGTCCTTCACATGAATGTCTGCAAACTGCACGATAATCCCAGGATCGTAGTCTGCGAGCATGCTAAAAATCCCATTGTTTGGACCGATAAAAACATGGTCCTCTAACTTAATCCCGATATACCCTGCTGTCGCCGCTCCTGTGGTATTGATACCCACCAAATGTACGGTACCCTTGGGAAATTCTCGAAAGGTGGACCGCAATAGAAAGGCAGCATGCTCCAAATCAAAGGCTGCTACTCCATGGGAGATATCCACGATTTGCAGTTGTGGATTGATGGATAACATCTTGGCTTTGACTGCTGGTACGTAGTAGTCTGTGTCCCCGAAATCAGATAGGAATGTCACCAAGGCCATAGAAGCAAGTAAAGTAAAATTTTGTAGTTTTGTTTGTTGGGGAGTGAACAAAAATAGACATTTTATTCTTTCACCTTCACGGTGTACCTAATCAAAACAAAACTTTGGTCGAAAAAGTAATTACCCTTGAGCATGTCCCTTTGGCTGAGTTCTTTGGCACTGCCAATGAAAACATCCGTCAAATCGCGCAGGCCTTTCCTCAGTGTAAAGTAATTTCTCGAGGAAATGAAATCCGAATTCAAGGCAGTCCACCTGAAATATTGCGGATCAATGACTTGATCAACATGCTTTTGGAACATTTTGAACGCTTTGGGCACCTCAGCCCAGAGCATGTCAAAGATTTCTTGGCCATTGAAGGCGGTCCATTTGAGGAAGCAAATAAGGATCAGGTAATTGTCTTTGGAAATAAAGGCTTGGTCATCAAGCCTAAGTCTGCCAACCAGCGCAAGCTCGTAGAAGCAGCCTTCAAAAACGATCTGGTATTTGCATTAGGTCCCGCCGGTACAGGTAAAACTTATATTGCCGTAGCCCTCGCTGTGCGTGCCTTGAAAAATCGGGAAGTAAAACGCATCATCATTACGCGTCCGGCTGTGGAAGCAGGAGAAAACTTGGGTTTCCTTCCTGGAGATTTGCAAGAGA
>CAYNIK010000154.1:0-3912 GCA_964397145.1 uncultured Limnohabitans sp. | reverse complement strand
ACTACGATACTCCAGGTGATCCAGAAGATTACGTACACCGCGTAGGCCGAACAGCGCGTGCGGATGCCAAGGGAGAAGCGATCACTTTTGTCAATCCAAAAGACCAACCTAAGTTTGTACGTATTGAGAAGTTGATCGGAATGGCGGTTACTCAAAACCCGCTTCCTGCTCACCTAGAAAAAGGACCTACCTATACTGGAGGAGAAGCCCCTAAAGTAAGTGCTTCCACGAATTCGACTTCTTCAAATGCTTCTGATCCTTCATTCAAAAAGAAAAAGAAGAAGAAAAAGAAACCAAGTCAAGGTTCCGGTTTAGCTCCAAAGCCCTACGCTTCGACACCTGCATCGTCTGCAACTTCCGTGAATGAGTCAAAAGCGGAGCCTACACCAAGCAAATACGGACAGCGGAGAAATGTGATTGATTCTGAATCCTCACAATAGGCAATCTCCCTATCAAGTATACATCAAAAGAAAGGCTGGTGCTGCCGGTCTTTCTCCTCTTTTTCACATTTCCTGATTCTTTAACTGCTTATGAATACCAAAGAGCTTAACCTGTTGTTTCAAAGAGATTTAACCAAGCTCCAAGAGGAGCTTCAAGCCTATAGAAACGAAGAAAATCTTTGGATTGTGGATGGACAAATCGCAAATTCTGGCGGAAATTTAGCCTTGCACTTAATTGGCAATTTGAGGCAATTTATTGCAGCTGACTTGGGAGGATTTGGCTACGAGCGTAATCGAGATCAGGAGTTTGGTGCAACTGGAAAATCCAGAACTGCCTTGCTCGAGGAGTTGGATTTGGTAAAAGAACAAGTGGAAAAATCATTAGTTACGCTTGACCCCAATAAGTTGGGAGATTTATCCATCCATTCATTTTTTGGTTACCAAATGACTATTGGCTACTTCTTGATTCACCTCTATGGTCATTTTAACTACCACTTGGGTCAAATTAACTACCACAGACGGTTGTTAGATTTGAAATAGCATTTTTACCAAGAGATTTCTTTTGGTAACTAATTGATTTTTAGATTTTTGAATCAATTATTTTTTTCCAGAGATGAATTTTTTCTTTACCCTTCGGAAATAAAAATACATGCACAAGCTGCTCGTTGCAGTAAGTAAGTGCCAAAGGGCATGTCCTTGCCAGATGGACATCGGGTCACAGTTGACCTTGGCTACATCTAAGGCGCGGATTTTAATGGCAATTGCAAGCAATACAAAACCTAATATTCCCAAGGCTGGGATTCGTTGGGAAGGATATTGGATGTAATTGATGATGCCAAGCACCAATAGGATTAAAAATAAAGAGGGGAGGAGAATGGAACTTGAAATGCGAAGTGCTAAGGGTAGAAAAGCAGCAATTAAGAGGAGCACGACTCCAACAAGGCCTAGTTGCATTCGCGGCGATAGCTCTTTTTTCACGAATACTTGCACCCATCCTATGCAGATCAAACTCAGCGTAAGCCCATAGGTAGCATTCATGTCCATGCGCTGGCCCATCCAAGTCAGGGAAGAATGGAAAAATGCCGATCCAAGGCTCAAATAAATGAAGTTGGCCGCAAGGAGCAGAGACAAATAGGGGAATTTGCGAACTGTGTTTGCTTCCCGATTTGCAAAGGCTTTCCAGTCTTTCCATCCTAGTTGAAATACTACCATACCATAGAAAAAGTAAATCAAATTGGAGTAGGTATTTACCGGTTGGTGAAAAAGTCGCTCGGGATGATTGAACTCGCAATACTCTACCGTCAAGGCTGATTGGCTTACCACCATTCCGTCCCAAACTCGACTATCTAAGAAATAATCCAAAGCCAAGGCTATTCCAAAAAAGATGCCTGTGGCCCACAATCCATTTCTTAAAATTTGCGTGTTTGACATGATGAGATAAGTTAAAAAAAGCATCCCGATTGCTCAGGATGCTTTTTTTATAATGTAAAGGATTCCCTTATTTTTTGATATTCTGGAATAAATCGATTGGTGTAGCTTTTACCTTCTCCTCAAAGGCTTTCCAATCTCCTTGAATAAAGGCTTCTACCTTGGCTATTGCTGCTTCCGCTGCCTCTTTGGCATGGCCAAACAAGCGCTCTTCGGTTGCACCTGGGGCAGTGTAACTTGAACTAGCATAACTTCTAGGAGCAAATAGATGGGTCATGGTAGTAGGGAACAAGTTTCGAACAATACCTTGACCTTCAACTTTTGGTCCTGTGAAGGCTTCGCGGGCAGCATCCAATTTTTTCTTGATGTCTTTTGCTGCAGTTTCCAAGGCTTTTGCTTCATCCGTCTTCAAATCTTTGACCATGGAGTTGACCTTGTCAATTACTTTCTGCGCTTCATCCAATTTCTTGGTAGCAGCGGTTACTTCAGAAGAAAGTGATTCTACTTTTTTCAAGAAAGCATCTTTGGCTTGAAGGTCTGTAAGGGCAGGCTTGATGCGTGGATCTGCATGTACAGTGATGGAAGTTTCAGATGATTCTCCACCATATTCCATCACTACTTTGTAGGTACCAGGAAGCGCATCTCCGCCACTTGGTTCGAAGAAGCCTCTGCTTCTTCCACCACCACCTTGGCCACCGCCCCAGCCACCAGACATTTCAGCTGTTGACTTTCGGTCTAGATTCCAGATGATTCGGTTGACGCCCTTGGAAGGAAGGGTTTTCAAGGTTCTGATTTGTTCTCCTGAAGCTGTGTAAATTTTCACAGTCAAGGAATCCAATTTTTCTTTCTCGTCTTGAATCAAATAACTCAAACGACCTCCGAACACTCGGTTTTCGCCAGCATACTTTGCAGAAGCCATAAAGCGTTCACCATGAGGCTGCTGAATTTCTGCTTGGTAGGCATCAGGAGCAGGGAAGGCAGTGATTTTGCCAGCTGGAGCTTTTCCACCGTTCTTAGCAAATGCTCGTAATGGGCGGATGTCATCCAACACGTAGATCGCACGTCCAAAAGTACCGATCACCAAATCGGCCTCACGCTCTTGGATGGTCATGTCGTAGGTAGACACTGCTTTAGGGTAGCCATGTTCCCACTTATTCCAGGTTTTGGCTTTGTCAAATGATACATACAAGCCAAACTCGGTACCCAAGAAAACTAGGTTTGGTTCGGTAGGATCTTGCTTGATAGAAAGGGTGAAGCCCCAAACCTTAGAGTCATCTGCGATTCGGGTGAAGGTCTTTCCAAAGTCGGAGCTATGGTAGGCATAGGCTGCAAAGTCATTGTTACGGTAGTTGTTGGCAATAACCCACACTTCACCCGCATTGTATTTGGATGCTTGTACTTGAGGGATCCAAGAAGCCTTCGGAAGGCCAGTCAATTTAGACGCAACATTGGTCCAAGTCTTGCCACCATCTTGAGTTACTTGAAGGTTGCCATCATCGGTACCTACCCAGATGACATTCTTGTCTACAGGAGAAGGGGCAATCGCGAGGATGGTGGTGTGATTTTCAGCACCCGTAATATCGAAGGTCAATCCACCTGTTTTTTGCTGACGCTGCTTGGTAGAATCGTTAGTCGTTAAATCTGGAGAAATGATCTCCCAGGTTTCACCAGAATCTGTTGACTTATGCAAAAACTGAGAAGCATAGTAAACGGTATTGACATCGTGAGGATCCTGTGCAATTGCTGCATTCCAGTTGTAGCGAAGGAAAACATCCTTATCTGGGTGCGTAGGGCGGATGGTACGGTTGTGACCTGTGAGTTTGTCAAAACGGCTTACATTACCTCCTTGTGACATGGTGTAGCCATATCTGGAATTAGCAGGGTGAGGGACTACGTCAAATCCATCTCCAAAAGAAACTTCTTGCCAATAGGTATTTCGGATGCCATCGCCTCTCCAAAGGTAGGCTGGTCCTGTCCAAGAACCGTTATCTTGCATTCCTCCGTACACATTGTAAGGCACTTCATTGTCCACATTGATGTGGTA
>CAYNIK010000153.1:0-3926 GCA_964397145.1 uncultured Limnohabitans sp. | reverse complement strand
TTTGGCCTCCTTGCTGAATGTAATTCAACACATGGGGCAAAACGAGTTGCGACAACCCTCTTCCCAAAAATTCAGGATGCGTACAAACCGCACTCACTTCGGTGTAGGGGCCTGCCACTAGGCGAGTTCCAGCCATGGAAACCAATCTCCCTTCCACAAAATAGCCGAAATAACCACCAAAATCGATCGTATTTTCTAAAAAAGGTCCTGGCTTGGCCAACTGCGTTAATGCCAACATTTCCGATACATCGGTAGCACCAAGTGGTCGAATCGATGAATCTAAAGTCAATTGGATTGAAGGCTGATCAAATACCATTTGCAACAGGGCATTGTCATTGCGAACCTTCCATTTGGGATCCAACTCCAAAAATCCAGGAGTAAATAAGATCACCCGCATCCCTGTATCCATGACTGCATGCAACTGATCCAATTGCTCAACCCCGTAACTGGAAAGTCCCGCAAAAAAGCCCATCTTCCGGTCAATAAAAAGTGCTTCACCTCTCCCAAAAGCATGTTTAGCTCCTCCGCCATTGAGGGCCGTCCAAATGGGATTATCTAAGGGATGGAGCATTGTATTTGGAGGAAGTTTGATTGCCTAAAATTCGAAGGAATAAATATATGGCTCCATACTGAATTTCAACAGTCTTTTTTACAAGCATCCAATCTTGGTAAATTAAAGCAAGTTAAACCCTCCCTTAATCAACACCACAGCGGTAGAATCTAGGGCCGCATCCGTAGTGATTGCTCGGTAATGCTTGCCTTTTGACCCAGGCGTCACCTTGATCTTCTGTAAAGTAAAGGCTCCTTCACTTTTTGATTTTTGAACCAAGATGTAGTGCTCATCTCCTACCTCAATAATCGATTCTTCAGGAACAGCCAAAGACTGTTGTGGATCCAATTGAATTCGAGCTTGCAAAAACATGCCTGGAGTCAATTTGGCTTCCTCCTTTTCATCAATCAGATCAGCATGCACGTTGATCTGTCGCTGGGCATTGATGGACTTGCCCACAACTTTAATTTTTGCCTTGAGTACCTCATCCGGACGGTCAGGACTTGTAAATTCGACTACTTGACCGATATGAACCTTGTTCGCATCCTTCTCAAAAAGCACCAATTCCACATGAATATGCTCCTTACTCATCAAGGTAAGCGCCTTGGCAGCTGCTGGTAAAAACTGTCCTGGCACCGCCAGAACTTCCTCCACAAATCCAGCAATCGGTGAGGTGATGGAAATTTTGCTCCGCATGGTAGCTGGAGAAAGCGTCTCTCCATCAATCGAAATTAGGGCCAACTGCTTTTTCAAACTTTGTGTTTTTGCCAAAGCTGCTTGATAGTCTGCCTCAGCTTTTAAGAAATTTTTCTGCGCTGAAATCTGCTCTTGCGCCAAAGTCTTTTGCCGTTCCCATTCAGCTTTCAGGTAGGTCAATTGACTTTTGGTCTCCAGGTAATCTTGCTGCAAGCGTAGAAATTCTGGGTTTTCTAAGGTAAACAAGACTTGGCCCTTTCGGACTTCCTCCCCTTCAATCAACTTCAAATCTTGCACATATCCACCAAAGTAGGTGGTGATTTCACGCATCCCTTCCACGGGAATCTGAACCGTACCTTGGACAGCAATCTCCTCCGAAAATTCTCCGGTATGCAATTCCCCCCACTCCATTTTCATGGTTTGAAATTGCTCCTCCGTCAACTGGATTTCAGTGGATTCACTTGGAGCCTCACTCACCTCAATCCCATCTTCCTTTTTGCCACAGGAAGTCATCAGAAATAAGGCTAAAACAGACGCTAAAAGTATTTTTGAACTAGATTTCATGCGGGATTTAGGTAAAGAAGTTCGAGTTGATTGATTAAGTAGTCACGCTTTGCCTGCAAGTATTGAAGACGAAGGGACCGTGAATTTTCTATCAATTGCACATAGTGTAGAAAATCAATTTCTCCTTCGGAAAAGGAGCGATTGGCTTGGGCTTGCAACTGATTGGCAAGAAGCATCCCCTCTTTTTCAAAGTAGTCTATTACCTGCCCTTGCTGAGCCAACTTGTTTTGCAGAACCGTAACTTGATTGTCCAAACGTACCTGGAAATTTTCGGCTTCTAAGCCTACTTGCTCTTGCACTAGTTTCCCAGACTTTATTTTGGACGATTGCGCTCCAAAAAACAAGGGGATGCCTACGCCTACCTCAAACCCAGGATAGATTTTGGAGCCTGCGGCTAAATTGGTGCCTCGAAATAAATTCACATTTACGTCGGGCAACAAATACTGTTGCTCCAATTGGGTCTGGTACTTGGCTTGCATCTTAGTCGCTTCGTACCAGGAGAATCCTGGATGCAGGTCTTGAGGCATTGCTGAATTCAATACCACCGGATTAGCAGAAATTTGAATTTCCCCCTCCAGACCTAACAAACTGGCCAAGCGCAATAAGGCATTCAACTTTTCGCTTTTTGCCTCCGAACTGCGCAATCCAATTTCTTTTTGCTTGCTATCTGCCGTGAGTTTTTCCAAAAGCGAGGTCTCTCCCGTTTCTAGACGAAGAGATGCGGCCACTGCAAAGGCGGAATAGAGGCTATCCAAATACCTATAATTTTGCTCCAACTCCATCCAGTACTGAGCGGTTACGAAGGCCAGGCTCACTTCCTTTTTCAAGGCACGCATATCCAATTGCAATCGTGCTTCTTCCTGGCTTTCACCTGCTTGAAGGAGATTCTTGGATGTGTTGTAAACTGTTGGTAGCTCAAATCGCTGGCGCACCCCCCAAACCCGGTTGAATACACCATTTTCAGCAATATCGTTTTGATCTTGAGCATGGTATACTTGTGTTTTTTCCAAGCTCCAAGCGGAGCCAGTCAGGGCTTCAGCAGCCGCCAACCGCTTTTGTGCAGCTTGAATTCCCAAGTTTTGCTTTTCAGCTAGGACAAGTGCCTCCTCCAAAGTCAATCTAGAGGAAGTTTGTGCCCAAGTACTCGCAAGCGGAAGAATCAGAAAAAGCAGGAGTAGTGTGCCACCTTTCATGCTAGAAGTCGATCGCTCTTCTTTGGAATTAAACCAAACGTAAAGCACAGGAAGTACCACCAGGGTCAGTAAGGTAGCCGATATGAGTCCTCCCACAACTACTGTGGCCAAGGGGCGCTGCACTTCTGCACCAGCTGACCCAGACAGGGCCATTGGCAAAAACCCTAAAGCTGCAGCTGAAGCGGTTAAGAGAACAGGACGGAGACGCTCAGCAGCACCTACCAACACCAATTCACGAAGTGAAGTATAGCGAGAAGCCATGGATTTAAAGTGTTCAATCATGACAATACCGTTGAGAACCGCTATTCCAAATAGCGCAATAAAACCTACCCCAGCAGAAATACTGAACGGCATATCCCGCATCCAAAGCAGGACAATACCCCCAATCGCTGATAGGGGAATCGCTGTAAAAATCATGAAGGCATCCTTAGCCGAAGAAAACGCAAAGTAGAGCAATACAAAAATGAGTAAGAGCGCGATCGGAACCGCAATCAAAAGTCGCGTTCGTGCCTGCTGCAAATTTTCAAACTGCCCTCCATATTCCACTCGGTAACCTTCAGGAACCTCTATCTTATTTTTGACAATGGCCTGAATATCGTCCACCACAGACTGTAGGTCTCGATTACGCACATTGACTCCCACGACCACTCTTCGTTGGGTATTGTCTCGGGAAATTTTTGCTGGTCCTTTGGTATAAGATATAGTCGCCAATTCAGACAACGGAATACTTCCGCCTGACGGAAGTTGGATCGCTGCATTTTCGAGGTGCTCGATATCTTTCCGATACGGTTCATCAAAGCGTACCACCAAGTCAAACTGCTTTTCTCCTTCAAACACGGTACCTGCCGTAAGCCCAGCAAATCCCATTGTGACCACTTGATTGAGGTCCTCCACATTCAATCCATACTTCGCAATCTTGGCCC
>CAYNIK010000152.1:0-3926 GCA_964397145.1 uncultured Limnohabitans sp. | reverse complement strand
CTACTGCTCGAGGAAGTATTGATTAGCTCCCAAGATATCCCAGGCTGGTCAGTGGCTTCCGATCAAGGAGTAACTGTAGCGCTGGATGTAACCCTAACCGAAGAATTGAAGCAAGAAGGGGTTGCCCGTGATTTGGTCAACCGCATTCAAAACTTACGCAAGGATCTTGGACTGGAGGTACAAGATAAAATTACATTGCTCGTTTCCGACAGCAATCCCTTAGTCAATGCTTCGGTTGCTTTATTCGGAGGTTATATTCAAGAAGAAACGCAGGCCATCTCACTTGCTGTCGGTAAGTTGGAAGGGGAAGCGACCGTTTTGGATATGGATGAATTTGAATTGGCAGTACGCCTAGTTAAGGCCTAACCTTTCCTACATGAACAACTACCTCAAGTATTTCGGAATTGCTCTTTTGGTGATCCTCTTAGATCAGGCCACCAAAATGTGGGTACACTTCCAAATGGACTTCGGCAGCCCCGGACAAATCCAAATTTTCGGCGACTGGTTCAAGCTGCACTACACGACGAACCCAGGAATGGCCTTTGGGATGGAGTTGGGCTCAGCATATGGAAAAATGATCCTGACTTCCTTCCGCTTGGTAGCCATGGTGGGGATTGGCTATTACCTCTACTACCTCATCCAACAAAAAACTCATGCAGGCTATACCTGGTGCATTGCCCTGATATTGGGCGGAGCCATCGGAAATTTGGTGGATTCGGTGTTTTATGGAGTATGGCTTGACAATGCCCCCTACAATGCTCCTACCCCCTGGTTTCATGGTCAAGTGGTAGACATGTTTTACTTTGATATTTGGGAAGGATACATCCCCGAATGGGTTCCATTGTGGGGAGGAGGCTATACCGCCCTTTGGCCAATCTTCAATGTGGCAGATGCCTCTATTTTTATCGGCGTCGCGATCATTTTAATTTTTCAAAATCGCTTTTTCCCAGAAACCAAACCTGAAAAAGGAGAACCTAAGGAGGAGCCTGAAGAAGTCCAATAAACCCTTCATTCAATTCAAAAGTTTAAATGAGAGACCAAGCAGTCTCTCTTTTTTTTCTCCAAAAAAATCAGGGTAAATCTCAAATAATACTGGTTTAATCCGTAATTTTCCTTTTCGTGTCCCTATAAAGGATCTAACGCTGGATAAAAAGCAGCAAACAATAATGAATACTATATATACTAATTTTTTTTAATTGTCATGATTGTTGATCCAAATCAGCCCTTTCAGCTTGTTTATTCCATTTATATCCACGAATACTTGGGTTTTCTATTTGAATCCTATGTAGTTCCATTAGATGATAAAGGGCGACTTACTTATGCCTACCAAAACATTAGTTCTGCAAATGCCAAAGAATTTGATTCGGGTCTAGACGAACAAGATTACGAGTTGATCCGTCTGATGGATAGCATGCAGCAAGACTTGGTGGTCAAGCCCTACATGAAAAAAGGGAACCTAAAACCGAAAGAATTCCTACGTAAAATTTTTGATCCTAAGACGGCTGATCCTACCATACAAGAGCTGTTGTTTAAAAATTTGGAAATCAAACGGGCTAAGATTCTGCCCTTATTGATTGGTAAGCGTTTATTTGAAACCGCTTCAGATGGAAACCCCACTGGCAAAGAAATTAGTGTCCAAGCGGAACCGGCTACGGTGCTTTTTCACTTCGACAAAGGAGAGTTCAATACCCAGTACTACCCCATTGTTAAGTTCCAAGGGCAAAAACTAAACTGGCAGCACAAGGGTGGTTATTTGGTCTGCAAGGATCCCGCATGGTTGGTGGTGAATCAGCAACTTTTTCATTTTGAAAAAGGAATTGATGGTAAAAAATTACAGCCCTTCCTGAGTAAAAATGCGATTCTGATCGAACGAAAGTTTGAACCTGAATATTACCGCAAGTTTGTCACCTCCCTGATTACCCAATTCGAGGTAGTGGCCAAAGGATTTGATATTCATACCGAACAAGGTACCCCAGAAGCCCTATTGGCCGTGAGCGGCTTGCCTGGGGGAGTGTCAACAGAAACTCTCTTTGGAGAAGAAATTTCTACCCCTGCTGAAGACCTCATTGTATTAGAGCCTCGGTTTAAGTACGGAGAATTTGATTTTGGAACCCTTCTGCATGCAGGAGAAGGAAGTGGCAACTCCTGCCGCTATGAGGAAAAGGACGGCAACTTTACTTTTTTCAAAACTGTCCGAACTACTAAGTTGGAGGAACGCTACTTGACGATCCTGAAAAAAAACGGGTTGGAGTTTGTCCATGGAAAAATAGCCTTACCCAAAACTCAGGCTTTCGAGTGGCTCGGAAATAATGAGGATTACCTGAGAGAAAACAAGATCAAAGTCGTGCAAAAAGGAGGCCTCAACGGAAAAACCTACCACATCGGCCGAGCGCAAATTACCATTGAAGTCAATGAAAATATAGACTGGTTTGATGTCAAAGCACTGATCAAGTTTGGTATCTACCTAGTCCCCTTTGCCAAACTTCGAAAGCTATTGATCCAAGGCAAGCACGAGTTTGAACTTCCCAATGGAGAAATTGCCGTAATCCCTGCTTCTTGGTTTGTCAACTATTCCGAGCTTTTTAATTTCATCGAGGAACGAAGTGCCGAAGAGTTGGTGCTCCGGAAGCATCACTTGGCCTTTGCGAGAGAACTGCAGCATGGAGAATTGATTCGTCTCAACCTGAGTTTGAAGCTAGAGCGATTGCGCAATTTTGATGCGATTGACGACTATGCCTTGCCCAGTACTTTTAAAGGGTCCCTTCGTCCGTACCAAAATGCAGGCTACAACTGGCTTCGCTTTTTGAACGAATACCAGTTTGGCGGATGCCTCGCCGACGACATGGGTCTTGGTAAAACCGTGCAAACTCTTGCGCTCTTGGCTTATGAAAAGGAGGAGAACGATGGTTTTGCTTCCCTACTCGTGATGCCTACCTCCCTGATTTACAACTGGGAGTTGGAAGCCAAAAAATTTGCCCCAGACCTTAAAATCTTAGTGTATTCAGGTACACAGCGGAATAAGGACCCTTGGAAATTCCGTGGATACGATGTGGTCTTGACCTCCTATGGCATCGTCCGAATGGACATCGAGCAGCTTAGCCAGTTTTACTTCAACTATGTAATCTTGGATGAATCTCAGGCCATCAAAAATCCTAGTTCCAATATCGCTACCGCTGTCAATAAACTGAAAAGTAAGCGGCGTCTTATCCTGACTGGTACTCCAGTAGAAAATGGCACCATGGACCTCTGGTCGCAGATGAACTTTGTGAATCCAGGACTGCTGGGCAACCAGCTGATCTTCAAAAAGCAATTTCTACAACCTATTGAAAAGCAGCATGACCGAGAAAAAGCGGCTCGCTTGCATGCCATGATCAAGCCTTTTATCCTTCGCCGCTTAAAGTCTCAAGTAGCAAAAGATCTTCCGGAGAAAATCACCAACGTGAAATACTCGGACATGACGGCTGACCAAGAAAAGGTCTACGAGGAAGTAAAGAGCTATTACCGAGAAAAAATCATTGGGGAACTTGCGGGAACTGGACGAGGAAGTCAACAGTTTACCCTCCTCCGCGGACTTACCCAGCTCCGGCAGATTGCCAATCACCCCAAACTCGTCCGTGAAGACTACACGGGAGAGTCTGGCAAGTTGGAGGACATCACCTACATGCTTCAAGAGACCATCTCTGAGAACCACAAGGTGTTGGTATTTAGCCAATTTGTCCGTCACTTATCCATCGTTCGAGAGTTTTTGGATAGTGAAAAAATCCCCTATGCCTATTTGGATGGGGCTACCAAAGACCGTCAGGCTCAAGTGGAAAAATTCCAAACCCAAGACGACTGCAAGGTATTTTTGATTTCCCTCAAGGCAGGGGGTGTGGGATTGAACCTAACCAAGGCAGAGTATGTATTTCTCCTCGACCCCTGGTGGA
>CAYNIK010000151.1:0-3938 GCA_964397145.1 uncultured Limnohabitans sp. | reverse complement strand
TCCCCATATCCGGTCACTACCCCATCTCCGAGGTAATGCTCCTTGTCCAAACCAAAGTCTTTCGCTCGGTGCATGACGAACTTATCCAGTTCTTCAAATGTCCCCTCATCCAAGAGCAAGGCAATTCGTTCTCGCGCAGTGAGTTTCCCTTTTTTGTGCTGCGCATCAATTCGCGCTGCCCCACCCCCTTGTTCTGCTTCTGCATTTTTCTGTGCCAAGAGGGCGATTTTATCTTGGTGGCCTGAAGGGCTGTAATTTGGGTTCTTTGGATCTGTCATCTTTGGGAATTAATTCTTCTACCAAATATAAACGCTCCAACGGATAGAAAAAGCCTTTGCACAGCAAATCAAATCCCAAGACCCCTTCAAGCTGCTGCTAACCTGCGTTTTATCCGATGTATAAAAACTTAAAATAGAACTTTTAAAAAACTTTCTATATTCGCCCATCCAAAAAAATGGCAATGACACATCCCAAGAAAGCAGCGGTGATTGATATGGGGACCAACACGTTTCACCTGTTGTTGGTGGAACTGCATGGGAAAGAATTTAAGACCATTTATAAGGAAAAAATTGCCGTAAAACTGGGTCAAGGAGGCATCACCCAAAATCAGATTACTCCCGAAGCCGAGAAAAGAGCGCTGCACACCCTAGGACATTTCAAAAATTTGATTGAAGGAGAACAAATTAGCGAGGTATTTGCCTTTGCTACCTCCTCCGTACGAAACGCAACCAATGGTCCCGACTTTGTCACGAAAGTAAAAGAACAACTTGGCATTCAAATTCATGTGATTTCGGGGGAAGAAGAAGCACAGTTGATTTACGAGGGAATTCATTTTTCTGGCGCACTAGATGAACACACCTCCCTGATGATGGATATCGGCGGGGGTTCGGTCGAATTTATCATCGGCAATGCAAAAGAGGTGTTCTGGAAAAGAAGTTTTGAAATAGGCGGACAGCGCCTGTTGGATGCTTTTCATTACCATGATCCCATTTTGCCCGAAGAGGTACAAAAGCTAGAGCAGTACTGTGGAGAAAAACTTCAGCCCTTACTGGAAGCTATTGCTACCTTTCAGCCGAGTAAATTTGTGGGAGCCTCAGGGACCTTCGATACCTTGATCGACATGTATTATGCGGCCATGCTCCAATGCAAGCTCACCGGAGAACATGTATTCGAGCTGCCAGTGAACGATTTTTACCAAATTTTTCAGTTGCTGGTTACAAAAAATAAAGCCGAACGATTACTCATCCCGGGCATGATTGCCATGCGGGTAGACATGATTGTAGTCGCCAGCTGCCTCATCGACTTTATCTTGCAGCATATCCAAGTAGAAAGTCTCCGTTGCTCGCATTACTCCTTAAAGGAAGGCGCAGTATCTCGCATGCTATCTGGAGAAATAAACGTGTAGGCACTCTAGTGCCTCATCAGCATAAAAATCCAATCCCTTAGTTTTTAAACTTGCGCTAAGGAATGCACGCTACCTCCTGATTTCTATCTTTGCAGTATTCTTTACCGCAATTTAGTCCAGTAGCCATGCAACAATTCTCCTACGATCACTTGTACCGCTTCACCCACGAAATGCTCCTCAAGATCGGCTGTCCTGAAAAGGACGCTCAACTAGCGGCAAAGGTGTTGCTTTCGGCAGACCTTCGTGGCGTAGACAGCCATGGCGTAGCACGACTGAGCGGCTATGTTCGGCTTTGGGAAAAAGGAAGGATCAATGCTAGCCCAAAGTTGCGCGTGAGTTACGAAACCCCCTCCACTGCAGTGGTAGATGGGGATGGTGGCCTGGGTTTAGTGGTGGCTCCTTTTGCCATGAAAGTGGCCATGGAAAAGGCCAAGCAAGTAGGTACAGGATGGGTATCTGTCAAAAACTCCAACCACTACGGCATCGCTGGCTATCATGCCATGATGGCCTTAGAGGAGGACATGATTGGCATCTCTTTGACCAACGCCAGCCCACTGGTAGCACCTACCTTTTCCAAGGAACGCCTGCTCGGCACCAATCCTATTGCAGTGGCCATTCCAGCCGGAGAGGAGCCTCCTTTTGTGGCAGATATGGCAACTACCACTGCTGCCAATGGAAAATTAGAAATACTACAACGAAAAGGATTGGACACCCCCAGCGGCTGGGTACAGGACAAATCGGGGAACCCAACCACCTCCGCCAATGGAGTAAAAGATGGAGGCGCGTTACTTCCTCTGGGCGGTGACAGAGAGCATGGCTCACACAAAGGCTATGCCTTGGGTGCAGTGGTGGACATTCTTTCAGCGGTACTTTCAGGTGCGAATTACGGCCCTTGGGTCCCTCCCTTCGTCGCATTTTTGGACCCACTTCCCAACCTCGTTGGCGAAGGAATTGGACACTTTTTTGGAGCCATGCGCGTGGATGCCTTCCGGCCTGCAGAAGAATTTAAAGGACACATGGATCAATGGATTCGACGCTTTCGATCCGCCGAACCTACACCTGGACATGAAAAGGTTTTGATCCCGGGAGACCCAGAGCGGGAACTCGAACTCACTCGAAAGGAAGAGGGTATCCCCTTGCTCGATCCAGTAGTACAAGATTTAACCGAGTTGGGGAAAAGGTTTGGGGTCACCTTTTAATGTTCACTCAAAAAAGGGAATTCTCCCAACACAAAATCCCCTTGTAGAAGCAGTTTTTCTGTTTCTACCCTATCCAAGGTGCATTCCTCCCTTTTTCTGCCTAACTTAGTCCTTAGGTCCTTTTTATTCCTTACTGATGAACCGTTTTACACTTTTACTTGGCTGGTTTTTGACCTGCATTAGCTTCAGTTCGTGCAGTCAAAAGGCTACCTTTCGAATTTTTGACAAACCAATTACTTGGAATGCCGAACGGGAACAACTCTCCCTCAACTACCTTAAAGAACGGCATGGATTAATCCAGCCTACGGCCACCATTACCCCAAAAATGGTCGTAGTTCATTGGACGGCCATTCCGAGCATCGAAGTGACCCACGATGTATTTAACCCAATTACCCTGGGTGGAAGAGCAGACCTTACCGGAGCGAGCAACTTGAATGTTTCCAGTCAATTTTTGATTGATCGAGATGGGACAGTATTTCGACTTCTCCCTGAAACCACCTTTGCACGACACGTGATTGGACTAAATTACTTGGCTATTGGCATCGAAAATATTGGCAGCGACGACATGCCCCTCACCAAAGCCCAGCTAGAGGCCAATGAAAAACTCATCCGCTACCTCAAGCGGAAGTATCCAATCGACTACGTCATTGGGCACCACGAATACCAACGCTTCCAAAAAACAGACCTTTGGAAAGAGACGGACCCCAACTACCGCACCGTAAAATCAGATCCTGGAGATGCATTCATGAATCGCTTACGAAAAAAATTGACTGATCTAAACTTAAAACCACTACCTCCGCTTTGATTGCATGATGAATCTGGCCTTCAAATTTACCGCACCTTTTCTTCTTTTTGTTTTCGTTTGGACAGTTAGCCCTGGCCAACAAATAGATCAGCTTTCTCCAAAAATTAGTACCACAGAAGCCACAAATACTCCCTTAGCAAGCAGCGAGGCCTCCTTTGTGACCATCCCCCATTCCCTACCCGAGATCCCTAGAGAATTTAGAGGCGTATGGATTGCAACCGTTGCCAATATTGACTGGCCACTTTCCCCCACAGATCCCTGGGAAAAACAAAAAAAGGACTACCTCGCGCTTTTAGATTACTACAAAGGACTGCACTTCAATGCGGTAATCGTCCAAATACGTACGGCAGGCGATGCTTTTTACCCCACAGACCTAGCCCCTTGGTCCAAGTACCTGACCGGTAAACAAGGTGCTGCGCCTAAAACCCAAGAGGATCCTTTGACCTGGCTAATTGATGCTGCCCACCAGCGCGGATTGGAATTTCATGCTTGGCTCAATCCCTACCGTGCCACCATGGACCTCAATACC
>CAYNIK010000150.1:2602-3938 GCA_964397145.1 uncultured Limnohabitans sp. | reverse complement strand
TCGGAAGTTGCTGTGTCTGTGACCATCGATGATTTGAGCCATTTGGAGCAAATCGTAGAAGAGCTACGTCGATTTGGTACGGTGGAGGTGGACTCCAATCAGGCCATTGTCTGCGTAGTAGGAAATCAAGTAGCGGAAACCAAAGGGGCGATCCAATCGGTCATGGATTCGCTGGTGGATATTCCAGTTCGCATGGTCTCCTTTGGTGGGAGCAAACACAACGTGTCCATCTTGATCGATGCCCAATACAAGGTGCAGGCTCTCAAAAGCCTCAATGAAGGCGTCTTTACCTGGTAATTTGCTAGAAAAATGACTGAGTCCAAACCCGGATTTCTTCGGCGCCTGCAAAGCAAATGGCAGCTAAAAAGCCTGACCCAAGTCCTGTTGGTGTTGCTTGTATTTGCCTGTACAGGTACTACCATCTTATTGATTAAGAATCCGATCCTTGGGTTTTTTGGCATTGAAAGAGGTGGAGGGTTTATAAATACCCTTGCTTACTTATTGCTGGTGCTGCCCTTGTACCAAATTATGCTGTTGATCTATGGCTTTATTTTTGGGCAGTTTCGATTCTTTTGGGAAAAGGAAAAGCAATTGGTGAAGCGGATTGGGGGAATTTTTATCCGAAAAAAATAGGGCCTCAAGATTAACTGATCCGGCTCCAGTTGACAGCAGTCTTTTTCTGCTGCCGTACCTGACGAAGAATAGCGAAGTGTTCTGGATTCTCTAGCGTAGGATCCACCGCCAACACTTGCTGTGCAGCATCTCGAGCCAAGGTCAGAAGAGGAGCATCCTTACTCAAATCTGCAATCAAGAGATCAGTGATGCCACTTTGCTGGGTGCCCATCAGGTCTCCTGGTCCACGGAGTCTTAAGTCTACATCGGCGATTTCAAAGCCATCATTGGTGCGTACCATTGTTTCCAGTCGAATTCGGGAATCCCGGCTGAGCTCGTACTTGCTCATCAGGATGCAGTAACTCTGTTCGGCGCCCCTTCCTACTCTGCCGCGTAACTGATGCAGTTGGGAGAGCCCAAATCGCTCTGCATTTTCAATGATCATCACGGAGGCATTGGGAACATTGACGCCTACCTCTATTACTGTGGTGGCCACCATGATCTTCGTTTCCCCCTTCACAAATCGCTGCATCTCGTAATCCTTGTCTTCGGCCTTCATGCCCCCATGGACGATGCTCAGCGGAACTTGCGGAAATGCCCTCGCAATGCTTTCGTAGCCGTCCATGAGATTTTTAAGGTCCAGGCTTTGGGACTCTTCGATTAGCGGATACACGATGTACACTTGCCTGCCTTTTTTGATTTCCTCCTGCATAAAGCCAAAGAC
>CAYNIK010000150.1:1265-2502 GCA_964397145.1 uncultured Limnohabitans sp. | reverse complement strand
ACCACCTCTTCCAAAAGTGCATGCGTTCCTACCAGGAGGGTCAATTCTCCAGATTCTAAGGCTTCATGCAAGACTTTACGAGCGGATTTTTTGGTCGAGCCAGTTAGCAAGGCAATCTGTAGACCCATCGCATCTGCATAGTGCCGTAAGCCTTCGTAGTGCTGGTTGGCCAGAATTTCGGTGGGGGCCATCAAGCAAGTTTGCGCCCCTGAGCCTATCGCTAGGAGCATGCTGATAAATGCCACCATGGTCTTTCCGCTTCCCACATCGCCCTGAATCAGTCGGTTCATCTGTTTTCCGGAGCGCATGTCCCCAAAAATTTCTCGAATCACCCGTTTTTGCGCGTTTGTCAGTTCAAAGGGTAGGTGCTGGATGTAGAAGTTAGTGAGCAGTTGGGTGGACCCGAGTACTTGCCCAAGGGATTTTTCCGTTCGAGTTACTTTCAGGGTAAGAAGTCGCAATTGGAGGTAAAAGAACTCCTCAAATTTCAAGCGCTTGCGCGCTTGGGAAAGACCCTCAGGACTGCTGGGAAAGTGAATTTGTCGAATGGCTTCCTTTTTCCCCATCAGACGGTACTGATCCAAAATCCCGGGAGACAAGGTTTCCTGCACCTGCGGGTAGACTAGCGGAAGCAATTGTTCCAGAATACGGGAAAGGCCTCTGGAGTCTAGAAATCGAGCCCTTAGTTTCTCAGTAGTAGAGTATACGGGCTGAAATTTATTTCGGGTCTCATTTGCTGCGGTGATGGGCTCCATCTCCGGGTGAGCCATGCTCCATTTCCTGCCAAAAAGGGCAGGCTTCCCCAAGAAAATATAGGAGGCGCCAAGAGGCAATTTCTTTTGAACCCAAGTGATGCCTTTAAACCAGGTCATCTCCATTTCTCCCGTATCGTCTACCACTAGAGCCACCAGTCGCTTTTTGGAGCCCATTCCGACTAGATCAATGCTTTTAATTCGAGCAATCACCTGGACATGTTCGAGTTCTTCGTTGAGATCCTTGATTTTCAAAAAAGTGCTGCGGTCCTCGTAGCGAAAAGGATAATGCTGCAGCAGGTCTCCATAGGTGAAAATCCCCAGCTCCTTATTCAAAAGTTCGGCCTTCTGCGGCCCAACCCCCTTGAGGTATTCGATGCGGGTATCAAAGATGGTAGACAAGGCTTCTGTTTTTGGGTAGAGCAAGTTACCGCAGGACCTTGGATTTTGCCAAGACTTTGCGTGAAATTGTCGGAAAGGAAAAA
>CAYNIK010000150.1:0-1165 GCA_964397145.1 uncultured Limnohabitans sp. | reverse complement strand
GTGCGCGGGATGCCTGTTGACTTTGGAGTAGGATCAACTGATTTTTGGCGCGGTGAAGGTTTTGAAGGGGATAGCTTACCCGGTAATAGACATTTCCTTCGAGGTGGTCGGTCAAAAAGCGTAGCCCCATGATTAAGGTCATGATTTCTCCTCCAAACAAGAGGGAGTCCTTTTCCTCAACAGAAAGTGCTCCCTCCAAACCTTCTAAGTAACCCACTAAAAGTTCTTCAACTAGTTCAGGAAGCACCTGAATCTGGTCCCACTCGGTGCTTGTTTCGGGCAGGCTGCAGGCAACAGTCCGAACCAGATCTCCAAAATCGTACATCAGGTAGCCTCCCATTAGCGTATCCAAATCTACCAGAGCTTCTACCTTTTCAAGAGAAGGAGCAAAAATCAGGTTATTGATTTTCGTGTCGTTGTGCATTACCCGAAGGGGTAGTTTGGAAAGCTGTTCCAAGTAGTAATCGATCAATGGCTGCTGCGCCAGGTAGCCTTCCAGGAGGCCTTTTTCCTCTTCAGGCAGGGAATTCAGGTCTCCGGTCACTTCCTTCAACCGGGCATAGCGCAAGTCTAGGCGGTGAAAATTGGGAATGGTTTCTTCAAATGCAGCTGCTGGGAGTGGGGAAGCCCAGGCGGCGAACTTCCCATAAGCCTGAGCGGCAATTCTGGCTTGGGCGGGTTGCTGCACTTGTTGTAGGGTAGTGCCCTGGACAAAGTCAAATAGGCGGTATTGCTTTCCTTCGATACTAGCGAGTCCGTTGCCTTCCCGTGTAAGTAAAGGCAGTGGAAGTTCGAAGGGAAGCGGGGATTGTTGGAGGTGCTTGGAAAGTAGGTAGAGGTTGTGTGCGATGCGTTCTGGAAAACGGAATACGGAAGTGTTGAAGCCTTGAAGAATCCATTTGTTGTCCGATTGGCGGACCAAAAGGGTTTCGTGGATCAGTCCTTCCCCAAATGGAGCAAGTGTCAAGGGAGTATCCGTAAACTGAGGGTAGGCCTGCTTTAAGGCAGTGATGAGCGCATCAAACATGAGACGAAAATAGGAAAGAAATGAAGCAATCGATAGGAGGCGGATAGATTTGGAAAAAAATGAGCGCATTTTAGGAAACATGGATCAAGAAAAAAATTGAAAAAGCCCCATGTTCTTCACCAATTATTTTTGTTTATT
>CAYNIK010000149.1:0-3939 GCA_964397145.1 uncultured Limnohabitans sp. | reverse complement strand
ACCTGATCCACGTGTTCAATATCCCACTTTTCACAGATTTGTTTGGGGCCCATTACGTCTACTCCATTGCCCATAAAGGCAGGTTTGTAGAGAAAAATATGGTCGTCTACCAACTGTCCATAGTCCTTGTCAGGAGTCATCATGTAAACGGTAAACAATTCCTTTTCTGCCTTTTTGGCGATGGTACCGATTACGTCATCCGCTTCAAACCCATCCATTTCCAAAACTGGAATTTTAAACGCGCGAATGATCTCCTTAACCCAAGGGATGGAGACCGTGATGTCTTCAGGCTGCTCCAGTCGATTGGCCTTGTAAGGGGTATATTGTTCGTGCCGAAACGTGGGAGCCTTCGTATCAAAAGCTACTGCAATGTGACTGGGCTTTTCTTTTTCCAATACCTCCAATAAGGTATTCGTAAATCCGAGCATCACCCCCGTATTGAGTCCTTTGGAGTTAATTCTGGGGTTTTTACTAAAGGCAAAATGGGCCCGATAAATCAGGGCCATAGCATCCAAAAGAAAAAGTTTGTGGGATTGGTGTTGAGACATTCTTACAAAAGGTTGGGGTAAGGAAATAAAATTTTCCGTCTCACTAAGGTACAACTTTTTCGTAGGCGAAGGAGGTCACTCAGGCTTGGAAACTGACAATTTCAGACAAGCTGAGTCATTCTTGGTTTTCGTTCTGCTTGAGGTAATTCTTGACTTGTAAGCTTCGCAAGAAAATAAGGGTCAAGGGGATCAACCACAGCAACTCATTGAACACCACGTGAAACACCGAGCGCTTATTCCATCCTAGCTCAGGTACAAATCCAAGAGTAAACCAAAGGGCGGAAGCAAGTTTCCCCGAAATGCCAATCAAAATAAACCAGACCCAGGAAACTGGGTAGAAGGCGGCAAAAAAAATAACTAGTCCCACCAAAATCCCAAAGATTCCAAAATAAGAACTGGGAAGAGATTCCGCTGGTACAATTCCCATCGCCATCCACTTGAGCACCGTCTCCCCGAAATAGGTGTAAAAGGCAGACCAAGCAATCGTGTACATGCCCGCAAGCAGGAGCAGACCTCTGAAATGCATGGGAAACTTGGGAAAATTAGTGGCTTGATCCATGAAAGGTTTGATTTTGTAGGACGAAATGAACACCTTGAGGTGAAACAAGTTTGGGACGTATACAAAACTATCCAATGAATCGAAAAAACAACCTGCCTTCCATCGCTTTTCTTTTTCTTGGCGCCGCAATTTTCTCCGCCTTGGGCTTTGGCATCGGCCGAAATGTAGGCGAAATCAATCCCTCAACCATCGATGCAGCGGCGGATCTGATTGGCCTTTCCTTTACCCCTCAAGAAAAGGACAGCATGATCGGGACGCTCACCACGCACCGCGGCAACATTGAACTACTACGGAATACCAAGTTGGCGAATTCGGTGGGCCCTGCTTTGGTATTTAATCCTCTCCCGCAAGGCTTCTACCCTAGTCAGGATCAACAGGCCTACGACTGGGGGCTTCCCACAAAGGTAGCGCTACCCACATCGGATGTGGATCTAGCATTTATGCCAGTTCACCAGCTTTCGGTCTTGATCAAATCGCGTCAAGTGACTTCTGAGCGGTTGACAAAACTTTATCTGGAACGAATCAAAACCCATTCCGACACCCTAGCTTGTTTGGTGACTCTCCTAGAGGATCAGGCACTGGCCCAGGCACGCGCACTAGATCAGGAGCTTGCAGCTGGCAAGTACAGAGGTCCACTTCATGGCATACCGTACGGGGTGAAGGATTTGTTTTCCCTACCTGGCACCAAAACCACCTATGGCGCAATGCCTTACAAGGACCAGGTACTTGACGAAACAGCCAGCATCATTACCAAATTGGAAGCGGCAGGAGGGGTCTTGGTGGGAAAATTCACACTTGGAGCCCTAGCCATGGGCGATGTATGGTATGGGGGAGTCACAAAAAATCCTTGGAACCTGAAGCAGGGAGCAAGTGGCTCTTCAGCTGGATCTGCTTCGGCGGTAAGTGCAGGATTGGTACCCTTCGCCATCGGCACGGAGACACTGGGCTCGATCGTATCCCCTTCCACTCGCAACGGCGTAACCGGACTTCGTCCCACCTTTGGGCGAATCAGCAGACATGGAGCCATGGCGCTCAGCTGGTCTATGGACAAGGTGGGCCCGATCTCCCGATCGGCCCTAGACAATGCGATCGTACTTTCCGTCTTGAATGGAATCGACCAGAAAGACCCGTCTACTATCCCTTCAGCCTTCAATTATTCGGCTAAAAGAGATGTCAAAAAATTGAAAGTAGGGTACTTCAGTTCCTTTTTTGAAGGAAATCGGGCGGGCATCGAAAATGACCGAGCGGTATTGGAACTTCTGAAAAACCAAGGCATCACTCTCCTCCCTGTGGAGTTGAAAACGAGCATCAACCCCGCTCCTTTAGTATCCATGCTGCTAGTAGAGGGCGCAGCTGCCTTCGATGAGTTGACCCGATTCGGTCTGGATGACCAACTGGTAGCCCAGCACAAGAATGCCTGGCCCAACGTCTTCCGAGCCGCGCGCTTTATCCCTGCCGTGGAATACATCCAAATGAGCAGGCAGCGAAGTCTATTGATCGAAGAAATGCATGCCTTGATGAAAGACTACGATGTAATCATCACCCCTTCTTTTGCTGGGCAGCAACTCCAAATCACCAACTTGACAGGCCATCCCGCACTCTGCCTACCCAATGGATTTGGAGCCAATGGTAGTCCAACTTCCATTACCTTATTGGCCAACCTATTTGATGAAGAAAAATTAATTATGGTGGGACGCCTGATTCAGGAAAATTCGGATTGGCAGGCCAAACGACCTCCGCTTTTTTCGAAATAGGATTCCCTTGGTGAATGAGACTTAAATCATCATTTCCCTTAGCCAAAAAAAAGGCCCCGTAAGATTCGGGGCCTTTTTTAGTGGATAAATCCTGAGATTTTAATGTGGTTAGGAGAAAGAAATAGAACTTTCTGCGTAGTCTCCAGTTTGTAATGATCTATTTTTCCTGTGGCTTGGTTCATAAAAAGTTCTCCCAGAGTGGTCGTGGAATAAAATAGGTTTTCATCCTTGATCTTAAACGTGACCCATGAAGGATAATTTTGGACGTAGCGAATCGAGAGTTCCTTCACCTTCCCTTTTTCCTCAGGAAGTAGCTCATGAATGAGCTGGTCCGGGGTAGTTCGAGTAGAATAAGCGCTTGCAAGGGCTGGAACATTGATGTCTGCTTCGTAAAAAGCCGCAAACTCTTCTTTCCAGTCCTCTGAGGTATAAACCAAATCCGCTACTTGCTCCTCCCCATTAATTACCGAGGTTTTCAACACCGAATCTCCCTCTATTTTGCTTAGCTCTAGGTTGATAAAACTTTTCAAATCAAAGTAAGGAAGTTTGTCCATGGCCGGCTCCTCCGTCTTCGGAGAACATCCAATCGCCATCCCAAACAGCAATACTGCGAAGTAGTTTTTTAGATTCATGATTCTAGTAGTATGTTTCCCGTCATCTCTTCGGGAATACCTACCCCCATCAACTGAAGGATAGTGGGCGCTAAGTCTCCCAATTTCCCGTCTTTCACACTAAATTTCTGTTTGTCTACCACGATAAATGGCACCAAGTTGGTCGTATGCGCTGTATTTGGCGTACCGTCCTCATTGATCATTACGTCTGAGTTGCCATGATCCGCAATAACTAGGACCGTATACTCGTTTGCGATAGCGGCTTTCACTACTTTTTCAGCAGAGGCATCCACTGCTTCGCATGCCTTTACGGCAGCATCAAAATCTCCGGTATGTCCCACCATATCTGCATTTGCAAAATTGAGACAGATAAAGTTTGCGCTTTTCTTATTGAGCTCTGCCGTAATCATCAAGGCGATTTCACCCGCACTCATTTCGGGCATCAAATCGTAAGTGGCCACCTTGGG
>CAYNIK010000148.1:0-3969 GCA_964397145.1 uncultured Limnohabitans sp. | reverse complement strand
GGCTTAGGCCTAGTTGCCGCCTTCTTCCCAGATTTTGGATTGCTCTGCTGGGCACTGGGTTTTGGCCTATTCCATGTGATCTATGGAACCCTGATGTACTTCCGACATGAGCGATGAAAGCCAAAAAGGCTACGACAAAGCCTTTGACAATGTATTGCGGTTGCGCATCATGTCCATCCTGATGGTCAATGAACGCTACGACTTCAATTCCTTTAAGGCACTCCTTCAGGTGACTGACGGAAACCTAGCCTCTCATCTCAAGCACTTGGAGCAAGCTGAATTTATCCGGGTAGAAAAGTCTTTTGCCGGCCGAAAACCCCTGACCACTTATGGCGCCACCGAAAAAGGCAGAAAATCCTTTCAGGCCCATCTGGAATTTCTCGAACAATTAATTAGCCAAAACAAGGCTTTTTGACAAGCCCTCCTGAATTAGAACTTCTCACAATCCCACTCCGCACACTATGAACGAATCCCTCCAAGCGCTCCTCGAACAGCCAGCAGAACTGGAAAAACGCTATCGAAAAAACAAAAGCGCTTTTACCAAAGCCTTTAATGAACTCTATCCCAAAATCAAAGGCAATCCCCTAGCGGAAGCATGGCACGAACGATTGAATTATGAGTCGGATGGAGTCCAATGGGGAACCAAGGCGGATTGGCTTTTTATCCTGATCGCAGGCGCAATCGCAGGAACCCTAGCCAAACTGCCCGCTTTTTTCACGCTTCAAGAAGATGAATTCTACGCCCGCAATTTGGGATTTGTGGTATTCCCCTTCCTTTGCGCCTATTTTATTCGGAAAAGTAAACTTCCGCTCACCACCTTTCTATTTCCCCTGGCTAGTCTACTCCTGGCGGGTCTCTACATCAACCTACTTCCTACCCAAACGGGTAGCGATACGGTAGTCTTAGCCTGCATCCACCTCCCCTTATTTCTCTGGGGCATGCTCGGACTGGTCTTTTCCGGATCAGACACCAAAAACTTGAGCAAGCGTTTGTCTTTTCTCCAATACAATGGGGAAACCATCATTGTAGGGGGGATTTTACTACTAGCCGGCGGACTCCTTACAGGCATTACTATCCCGCTTTTTGGACTTATTGGAATCAATATTGAGGACATCTATTTCCAGTACATCGCTGTTTACGGCTTAGCTGCTGCTCCACTTTTAGCTACCTTGATTACCCAAAGCAATCCAGAATTGGTCAATAAGGTCCCACCCATCGTGGCCAAGATTTTCAGCCCCTTGGTGCTGCTCATGCTTACCTGTTACCTAGTCGCCATCGCCTACGCAGGCAAAGACCCCTACAGCGATCGAGATTTTCTGTTGCTCTTTAACCTACTGCTCCTTGGGGTCATGGCCCTGATCTTTTTCTCTGTGGTCGAATCCGTCGAAGAAAAGAAAGTAGGTTTGATGACCTGGGTGCTGGTTTCCCTTTCACTCATCACACTTGTGGTCAATGGAATCGCACTTTCTGCTATCGCATTCCGAATATCCGAATGGGGAATTACACCCAATCGACTCGCCGTACTCGGAGTCAATTTGGTCATGCTCGTTCACTTGGTCATGGTATCTCGGCAATTGATCCAGACCGTACGTGGAAAAAGCAAACTGGAAGAAGTAGGCTTTACCTTAGTTCGCTACCTACCTATTTACCTGCTCTGGACAGCCATTGTGACTTTTCTTTTTCCCGTTCTATTCGGATTTAAGTAAGACAGGAATCCTGAGTTACATTCCGCATCTGAAAAAGTACAGTTTAATTGTTTTCGAAATCCGTATATTGACTTCGATTTAATGCCCAACCTATGAAAAAAATAACCTTTTCTCTCTCCCTCTTCCTTGTCCTAGTGCTCGGGTTTGTGTCCTGTGGTCCAGCCAAAACTACCGAAGAAACCGAAATTGAAACCACAACTCGAGTGGGCGGACTGGCCTTGTACACGCTTCGCGATTCCATGGCAATCAACCCCAAAGCTACGCTCAAGGCAGTAGCCGATGCGGGCTATGCTTACGTGGAGTCTGCGGACTATGCCGATGGCAAATTTTACGGCATGACTCCAGCCGAATTCAAATCCACACTTGACTCACTCGGTCTCAAAGCCATCTCTGCACACATGGGCATGGTAACTTTGGAAAATGCAGACCAACTCATCGCAGATGTGAAAGCAGCGGGAATCTCCTATTTCGTGATTCCTGTGCCCCCCATGGGCATGTTTACCTTTGATCCCGCTACGCAAACACTCGGTATGAAAGGCACTGCAGACGAGCTGGTCACCATCATGAATACCCTTGGTGAAAAATGCCATAAAGCTGGTTTGAAGCTTTTGTACCACAACCATGATTTTGAATTTAAGCCGCTCGCTGACGGTACCGTCATTGAAGAAGTATTGCTCGAGAAGTGCAACCCTGAGTGGGTCAACTTCCAGATGGACCTCTATTGGGTAACCAAAGCGAATGCGAATGCATTGACCTATTTCGAAAAATATCCAGGCCGATTCAAGGCTTGGCACGTAAAGGACATGGACAAAGAGGGCAAGTTTGCTCCTGTTGGAACGGGTACCATCGACTTCAAATCCATCCTTGCCCAGAAGGAAAAGTCGGGCATGGAGTTCTACTTGGTGGAGCAAGACCAAACTTTCGGTCTAGACCCCATGGAAGCCATCAAAATCAGTCACAAGGGTTTGATCGATTTAGGATTTAAGTAATCGGTTAGCCTAAATATGTAATCCAAAGCGCCCCGAAAATTCGGGGCGCTTTTTTTATATGGACCCAACTTAGGAAAATCATTCAGATTAAGTTTTGGTGAAGTTTACCGGCAATTTCCTCTACCTCCTGAGATTTTTGTTACATTTAAATGTAAAATCTAGTTCCTCCCTCCCATGCAAAAAATCATCTTCTCCTTTCTTTTGATGACCTTTTTCTCACACCCAATCTTGGCTCAGTCTACCTTTATTCAAAATAAAATCATCGCCCACCGTGGGGCTTGGAAGGCACAAAATTTACCACAAAACTCAATTGCCTCCCTTCGTGAAGCCATTCGCCTCGGCTGTGAAGGCAGCGAATTTGATGTGTGGATGACCGCAGACGAGGTATTGGTAGTCAACCACGACCACGAACTTCAAGGCATGGATATCGAAACTTCCACCTACGAGCAACTATTGACTAAGACCCTCTCCAATGGAGAAAAAATACCTACGCTCAAGGCCTACCTGACAGAAGGAATGACCCAAAAAAGCACCAAGCTGATCCTGGAATTTAAACCCTCCTTGATTAGCGTGGCACGAAGTGAGCGAGTAGGTGAATTGGCCGTTAAAACGGTACAGGAACTCGGTGCTCAAGCCTGGGTGGACTACATCACTTTCAGCTACGAAGGAGGAGTCAAAGCCATTGCTACCGACCCCAAAGCCAATGTGGCTTACTTGAATGGAGATAAATCTCCCCAGGAACTCAAAGAAGCAGGATTTTTTGGATTTGATTACCACATCTCCCTCCTACGTCGCATGCCGCAGTGGATCGCTGAAGCAAAGGCCTTGGGCCTGACCACCAACTCTTGGACCATCAACAAGGAGGAAGATATGGCTTGGCTCCTCGAACAAGGGATAGACTTTATCACTACCGACGAGCCCGAGAAACTTGCAACACTAATTCCTTCCAAAAAGTAAGTTAGCTCACAAAAAAAGGTCTCTTTCCCAGAGACCTTTTTTTGTGTTTAGGTAGCAGGCAAAAGCTTGCCGCGAACTTCGCCGAAGCCTACGCGAATTCCATCTTTTTCGCAGAAGCCCCGCATCACGACGGTATCCCCATCCTGCAAGAAGCTGCGCTCTTGTCCAGATTCGAGCACCAGGGGCTTTGTTCCTCGCCAACTTAATTCCAGCATGGATCCAAAGGAATCCGGAGTAGGTCCGGAGATCGTCCCGGACGCCATCACATCTCCCACTTGAATATTGCATCCATTCACCGTATGATGCGCCAGCTGCTG
>CAYNIK010000147.1:0-3974 GCA_964397145.1 uncultured Limnohabitans sp. | reverse complement strand
AACAGAATCACCCCCAAGTACAGGTAGTTTTTTCCTTTGAGTAGAAATTTGGGAACGATGCCCCAGGCATTTAAGTAAAAAATTGAGATCAATAGCCCTACCAAGTAGATTTGTTTCCACCAGAACTGGACAGGCAGCTCTAGCTCTCCCATCCGCCATGAGAGCGGGGAAAGGATGAGCAAGACCACACAGAGCATGATCCATCCAAGAAGGTGAACCAAAAAGGAAAGTTTTCTTTTTCGTGTTTGTAAGAACATGGTCTTGATTTTCAAGGGTGAAGCTAAGGTATTTTCTTTTTTCTCTCCCAAACGAATCTACCAAAACCGGATTCTTCTCCACCAATAGGAATAAATGGCGTATCAATCCAATTAATGGGAGGGCTAAATTATTGGTCTTTAGTTTTAGGGAGTTGGTCGATATGGGTCTTGTACTGGTCTATCGGATTTGAGTAGACCAAACATTCGCCCCACCTTTGGGGTAAATAAGAAGACTACAAACGTCTTTTTGAAAACTAAACCATGAAAAAAGTAACCCTACTTCTCTTATTTTTTCAATTACTCTCTTTGACTTGGGTACAAGCCCAACAAACGAGCGAAAAGAAAGAACCTACCCGAATCATCGGGGTAGCCAAAGATCTCAAGACAGGCAGCCCTGTAGGCTATGCCACAGCTGCACTCTACAAAACCGGTTCGTCCGTTTCCGTGGCAGGTGCCGTGGCAGATGGAAACGGGGTATTTTACATTACCGGATTTGCTCTAGGTACTTACGAACTCCAATTGTCCTTCCTAGGCTACGAGACAGTCAAGCGTTCCATTACGGTCAACTCTTTGGAAACAGACCTGAACTTGGGCGAAATCGCCCTGTCGGATGAAGGGGTGGAGCTGCAAGAAATCACCGTACAAGGACAGCGCGAATTGATTGAAGAGCGGGTAGACCGCACCATCTACAAGGCAGAAAATGACCGAACCACTGCGGGAGGTGATGCGACAGATGTACTTCGCCGAGTGCCTATGCTCTCCGTAGATTTGAATGGCAATGTGTCTATGCGCGGGAGCTCTAACATTCTCGTATTGATCGATAATCGCCCATCAGCGATTGCAGCTTCTTCCATCGCAGATGCATTAAGACAGATTCCTGCCGATGAAATTAAATCGGTAGAGGTCATTACTTCGCCTTCTGCACGATTTGATGCGGAAGGTACTTCAGGGGTAATCAACATCGTAACCAAGAAGAATAACCTGCAAGGAATGACGCTCAATATCAATTCTGCGGCAGGCTGGAGAGGATCCAATTTGGGTCTTCAAGGTTCTGCGCGCAAAGGTAAAATGGGCTTTTCCTTGGGTGGATTTGGACGCTCTGGATACAATATCCTAGGGAGCTTTGAAAACAAGCAGGTAACCAACTTGGCCAATGGAAGTGTTTCAACCTCTCAACAATCAGCAGATACCGAGCGTAGCGAAATTTTTGGGCGTTACAATTTTGGGGTTGACTACGAAATTGATGACAAAAATTTCATTACTGGGGCGGTTAATTTTGGTATTCGAAATTCAGAAAACTGGCAGTACAATTTCCTTACGCAGAATTCTTTAAATAACGTGGTACGCGCCCAGCAAAATCGAGAAAGCAATACCCTAGACAACTCCAACTCGGTAGATGTGAGCTTGAACTACACGAAGACCTTTGATAAGAAAGGTAAGGAGTTGAGTTTCCTAACCTTGTATTCCAGAAACAACCGAGAAAACTCCTTTACCAACACGCTTTTCGAAGAAAATGACCTCGAGACCATATTTTCTAGGTTGAAAAACGTGAACCCGAGTAAGAATGAAGAATTTACGTTTCAACTAGATTACGTGACGCCACTCAATGAAAAAGGGTCACAAATCATTGAATATGGGGCGAAAAATATCTTGCGAAAGGCCTATTCAGACTTCTCTTATTTTCTAGCACAAGGTCCTACTGGAGCTTTTGTTGCCTTGCCAGATCCAACCTTGAGCAATGAGTTTAGCTACGATCAAAACGTCACTGCTGGGTACCTATCCTATACATTCCAGCTCCTCAAAAACTACACCTTGAAGCCAGGTCTTCGCTATGAGTACACGACGATCAATGCCGACTTCAAAACGGACTTCAAGGCGGAAATTCCGTCTTACGGAACCCTTGTGCCAAGCGTAAATGCAAGTAGAAAATTGAAAAATGGGAACATGATTAAGTTGGCCTACAACAGACGTATTCAACGTCCATCCCTTCGTTTTCTCAATCCCAACATTGAAGCTTCCAATCCCCAACAGCTTTCTCAAGGGAATCCTGAGCTAGATCCAGAATTGACCGATAACTATGAAATCGGGTACAGTACCTTTATCAAAGGCACCACCTTGAATTTTACAGGGTTCTATCGAAATACAACCGGTTCGATTCAATCCATTCGTAACGTGCGTGAAGATGGAATCATCTTTACTAGCTTCGAAAACATTGGTCAAGAGCAGGCAGTAGGTACCAACTTGTTTTTCAATGTGAATCTGAACAACAAGCTTTCTTTGAATGGAGGTATGGATCTGTACTATTCCATGTTAGACAATGGACTTACCGACCCCAAGTTTGCAGCCCAAAATGAGGGCATGGTGATTAGTGGACGCGCATTTGGGAATTATACCTTGCCAAAAGATTGGCAAATCCAGTTGTTCACTTTTGCGAGAGGCCGTCAAGTACAATTGCAAGGCAGTTCAGGAGGATTTGCTGCTTACGGGTTAAATTTCAATAAGCAGTTCAAAGAGAAAAGAGGTTCCTTTGGTTTTGGGGCAGAGAATTTCTTGATGAAGGAGATGATCATTCGTAACGAAATCGTGACGCCAAGTATTGTGCAGAACAGTACTTCTCGACTTCAGAATTTGAACTTTAAGATCAACTTCAATTACCGAATCGGTAAAATGAGTTTGGATCAGCGTCCAAAAAAGAGAAAATCCATCACCAACGACGACTTGAAAGATGGGGGTGAAGGGCAAGGAGAACAAGGAGGAGCCCCTGTTCGCAACTAAATTCCAATAAATAGATAGATGGGTTGAGCTATTAATCCCGGATTCCATGAATTCGGGATTTTTTTATTTACGGGAAGCAAAAAATAAAAAACCCAGACCGTTTCGGGTCTGGGTTGGATTAATTCGATTTAGAGGGTTAGCCCTTGTAGAGTACTTTTTGGATGGCTTCTACGGTTCGCTTCACATTTGGGATGGTGACATCAATGTAGGTTGGAGCGTAACTCAAGGGGATATCCATGGAGTTGACACGAATGACTGGAGCATCCAAGTAGTCGAACGCATAGCGTTGAAAATGGTAGGTAAGTTCGGAGGAGATACCTGCCAATGGATTGGCTTCTTCAACAATCACCACGCGGTTGGTCTTTTTCACAGACGCTACGCAGGTAGCATAGTCGATAGGACGAACGGTTCTCAAATCAATCACTTCGCAGGAAACGCCTGATTTGGCCATTTCTTCGGCTGCTTCGAGCGCTACTTTCATCATCTTACCGAAGGAGATCACGGTAACGTCTGTACCCTTGCGCTTGATGTCGGCTACACCTATAGGAAGTAAGTATTCCCCATCAGGCACCATTCCCTTGTCGGAATACATTACCTCAGATTCCATAAAGATGACTGGATCTGGGTCACGGATTGCTGCTTTTAATAAGCCTTTTGCGTCGGATGGATTGGAAGGGACAATTACTTTAAGGCCGGGGGTGTTGGCAAACCAATTCTCAAAGTTGGAAGAGTGTGTCGCCCCCAATTGACCTGCATTTCCAGTTGGTCCACGGAAAACGATGGGCACCGAATAGGCTCCGCCCGACATGGCATACATTTTCGCTGCAGAGTTAATGATCTGATCGATGGCCACTAGGGAAAAGTTAAAGGTCATGAATTCGATGATTGGCTTCAATCCATTCATCGCTGCACCCACTCCGAGACCGGCAAAACCAAGTTCAG
>CAYNIK010000146.1:2403-3976 GCA_964397145.1 uncultured Limnohabitans sp. | reverse complement strand
CCTACTTTTGGGGCTAATGCGAGGGCAATAAAGTAGTGTTTGTCCTCAGGTGTTGGATCGGGATTGGAGTTCATGCTTCAGGTTGATTAAAAAATCCTTGAGTTCCTGAAGTTTTTGAACTGCTGCTACCTTATCAAATCCCTGTTTTTTGCCGGAGGCGATGACTTCTTGCGCACCTTGGAGGGTATAGCCCTTTTCTTTGACCAGGTGGTACACGTAACGAATCTTTTGGATGTCTTCCTTGGTGTAGCGTCGGTTGCCTTTTTTGTCTTTTTTGGGGCGGATGATGTCAAATTCCCCTTCCCAATAGCGAATGAGCGAAGCCGCTACTTTAAACATGTCGGCAACTTCTCCGATGGAAAAGTATTTTTTCTCGATTTCTCGCTCTTTGTAAGGCACTGGTTAGATGAGTTAGGTAGTTCAGTCTTCAGACAAGGCTCCGTAAGGGAGAATGAAAAAAGATATCCCAAAATAGAAAAATGTAAGTGACTTTTGGTAATCCTTCTCCCGATTTTTTTTATTCGAATTCAAAAAGCGTAAAAAGAAGCTGATTTTCTGTGAGTTAGTCGCCTTGAATTCTTTTATCGATTGAGCACTTGCAGCATTTGAATAGCTGCTAAACCTGCGGTCTCGGTACGCAATCGGCTCTTCCCCAAAGAGACCGCCTGGAATCCATGGTCAAAGGCGAGTTGGATTTCTTTGGGATCAAAATCTCCCTCAGGGCCAATCAAGATGAGGTACTTTCCGCCAGCTTTGGCTAGGTCCAAGAGGTGGTGGGTATGATTTTCATCCACGTAAGCGATGAACTTTTGAAAATCTGCAAAGTCGGTAGACTTAATTAGTTCACTGAGTTTGGTCGTACCGTTTAGGCTTGGGGTTCTCCATTTGATGCTTTGCTTACAGGCAGCGATCATTTTTTTATGGAGGCGGTCGATTTTCAAGAAACTCCGTTCCCCATGAAGCGTATCCAATAGGGTCAGTTCATGAAATCCAATCTCGGTGATTTTCTCCACCATCCACTCCATGCGGTCAGGACTTTTGGTGGGGGCTATAGCCAAGTGGATGTAGAAGGGGTCCACTGCTGCTTCCGTAGCCGATAGCACTTTTAAACTCGCCTTTTTCGGATCTGCCTCGTCCAGTACGCAGGTGTAGAGCATCCCTTTTCCATCCGTCAGCAGGATTTGGTCTCCCTTTTTTTTGCGAAGCACGCGTACCAGGTGCTTTGATTCCTCCTCATTGAGGTAGGTGGTGGGGGAGGTGATCGATTCTTGAAAGAAAAGCTGCATAAGCGAGTTGGTCTGCGAAGACACAAAAAAAGCACATTCCTTTCGAAATGTGCTTTTTTAGTTGATTTAATCTTTGGGAATTAGCCCTTGGAGATCTCCATATTGACGGTTCTACCTTTGATGGTGTTGTTTTTCATCACACGTACCACATGTTCCGCATCCTTGTGCGGTACATCTACGAAGGAGAAGTTGTCAAAGATGTCAATTCCACCGATGCTCTTGCCCGAAAGACCTGCTTCTCCTGCAATGGCACCTACGATGTCATTGGGACGGATAAAATCTTTCTT
>CAYNIK010000146.1:0-2303 GCA_964397145.1 uncultured Limnohabitans sp. | reverse complement strand
CTGCTTCTCCTGCAATGGCACCTACGATGTCATTGGGACGGATAAAATCTTTCTTGCCTAAGTTCAAAAACAAACGAGTCATGTTGGCATCTCGTGTACGCTCTACTCTAGGCGCAAAGTCACGACCACCTTCTTTGCGGTCACCAAATCGGCTTCCACTATCTCCGAAACGGCTTCCACCTTCTTTTCGGTCTCCGAAACGGCTTCCACGTTCAAAACGGCCACCTTCTCTTCGGTCTCCAAAGCGTTCGCCTCGTCCACCTTCTCTACGGTCACCATATCTAGATTCACGTCCGCCTTCGCGTCCACCTTCTCTTCTACGGTCTCCATAAGCAGGAGCCTCGATTCCGAAGTCTTGATCTTTCATCTCTTTGACGGTATCGCCCATGACCATTTTGAGTAGGCCTAGGGAAATTTGTTCTTGCGTCAACCCTTCAGCCAGCATCTGTCCGATGGTGGCTTCAAACAATTGGGTATCTTCTTCCTTGCTCAATACACGGTACACGTCCTTGATGAGCTGGGTTTTCTTCAATTCTACCAATTCCGCTACGGATGGTGGAGTCATTTTGTTGATGCTAGCCTTGGTGAAACGCTCCAAGTCGCGCAACTTCATCATTTCTCTGCGACCAGTAATGAAGGTAATGGCAGTTCCGGATTTGCCGGCACGGCCTGTTCTACCAATGCGGTGTACGTAATATTCTTCGTCTAATGGGATGTCAAAGTTGAACACCGCTTCCACGTTGTCCACATCAATACCTCTAGCAGCAACGTCTGTGGCCACCAATACGGTGCAAAGTCCTTTTCTGAACTTGCCCATGACCTTGTCGCGCTGTGCTTGGGAAAGGTCCCCGTGAAGTGCTTCAGCGAGAATGCCGCGTGCACCTAGGGACTCGGTTACCTCGTCGGTCATGCGCTTGGTGTTGCAAAACACCACGCTCAAGGCATAATTGTTGAGGTTCATCAAACGAGCCATCAATTCCATCTTCAAGGATTGCTTTACTTCGTAAAACACCTGATCGATTTTGGCAACCGTCAATTCGTTCTTCGCAACTTTGATGATTTCGGGTTCGGTTTGGTACTTGCGGGTCAAGTCTAGGATAGGCTTGGCCATGGTAGCGGAGAAAAAGACAGTTTGTCTCTCCTCTGGCATCTCCTGCAAGATGGCTTCGATATCGTCCCGAAAGCCCATGTCAAGCATTTCATCTGCCTCATCGAGAACGATAATGCCTGCGTCATGTAATTTTAAGGTACCACGGTTGATGTGATCTTGCACACGACCTGGAGTACCTACTACAATCTGTACGCCTTTCTTGAGAACACGAATCTGCTTGTCGATGGATTCGCCCCCGTAGATGGCTACTGAATAAATTTTCTTGTGGTATTTAGCCAGCTTTTGAATTTCTCCTTCTACCTGAACGGCTAGTTCACGGGTAGGGCAGAGGATAATTGCTTGTGGCTTGAGGAAGTCGGCATCTACCAAGTCAATGATAGGAATTGCGAATGCTGCCGTCTTGCCGGTACCCGTTTGTGCTTGACCGATTACATCGCGTCCTTGCAGTACAAAGGGAATGGCTTGTTGTTGAATTGGGGAAGGTTGGGTATAGCCCATCTCTTCCACTGCCCGCAAGATTTCTTCCGAAATCCCCAGGTCTGAGAATTTGATTGTGTTTTCCATGATGTTGTCCTTACTTTTTCTTGCCATGGTATCCTAAATCCCAGACAAGCAACAGCAAGGACTCACGGCACGAAAAATAGCTCTGTCAAAATTGACGCTGCAAAAGTAGGTAGAATTATTTTGTAAACCAAGGATTGACCCGAAGTTTTTAGAATATTCTGTATAAATGAGGGGCTTGCTCCGAAATATATTTGGTGGTAGGGTTGTAAAAAATACGAAGTACGAGTGACGAAATACGAGATAAATAAATATCGAATGCTGAACGTCGAGTGTAGAATGTTGAAGTTTTACAAAGTACAAAGTACCAAGTACGAAAAAGACTTTTAGAAACAAGAACCAAGAAATTAGACTTTCTATTGTGGTATCATGGGATTTCTGCTTACTGAATAGCAGCAAAATTAGTCTACCCTTTTACTTTCCTACCGAAGGCAGGTTTCTTTCCTCGTGCCTCTAATTTCTTGTTTCTTGTCTCTTGCTTCTAACTATAAAAACGCCCGATCCTCGGTTGCTTCCTCCGTCATCTTCTCAGCGAGATCCTTGCCCAAGTACCTATCAATGAGTCCATGTGCGGCATAAAGCACAGGAGTAAGCGCCAAGGCCACGGTAAACTTGTACACGTAGTTGATTA
>CAYNIK010000145.1:0-3978 GCA_964397145.1 uncultured Limnohabitans sp. | reverse complement strand
TTGCAGAACTCAAAGAAAAAGGGATTCCTGACGATGTATTTGAAGCTTCGGTAGCTTTCGGGCAAGCCATTGGAGATAAGGTTCGGGAATACTCCAAAAAGGACAACTATCACCAAAGTCGATCATTTCCGAAGTACACGGTCACCAGTGAGCCAGGTACCTGGCAGCCTACCCCTCCTGCTTACATGGAAGCTGTAGAGCCGCATTGGAACAAGATCCGTCCCTTTGTATTGGACTCCGCCGCCCAATTTCGGGTAAATCCTCCACCTGCATTCTCTACAGATCCCAACTCTGAATTTTACAAGAGAGCCAAAGAAGTATACGATATCCAAAAGCAGGCAACCAAGGAGCAAACAGACATTGCCATGTTTTGGGATTGCAATCCCTACAAGATGAATGTCAAAGGCCACGTCATGTTTGCCACCAAGAAAATCACTCCTGGCGGACACTGGATGGGGATTGCTTCCATCGCTTCAGCTACCGCTAAAAAAGACTGGAAAGGCACCATCGAAGTATTGGCTTTGACTGCCATCTCGCTGAATGAGGCCTTCATTGCTTGCTGGGATGAAAAATACCGCAGCCGCACCATACGCCCTGAAACCTACATCAACCAGCACATTGATGAAAACTGGGTTCCACTACTTCAAACCCCACCTTTTCCAGAGCATACCTCCGGGCATAGCGTCGCCTCTACGGCAGCCTCCTATACCTTGGCTCAGCTATTTGGAGATCAGCTTCACATTGTGGATAGCACCGAGGTAAACTATGGATTGCCTGTTCGGGAGTTTGATTCCTTCTCTCAAGCGGCATCCGAAGCTGCCATCAGCCGTTTTTATGGAGGCATTCATTACATGCCTGCCATTGAAGAGGGCAGCAAGCAAGGCAAGCAGGTGGGAGAATGGATTTGGAAAAATATCTCCACCAGACCCAAAAAATAACAGTAAATCCCCCTAACCCCCTTTCAAGGGGGAATCAAATTATTGATATTCTAAACAATTAATTAAGAAGTCAGATTTTCTATTTCAAATAGAATTTGATTTTAGAAAATCTATCTGAAGGCCTAGTTGGGCGACTCCCTCCCGATAGTCATCGGGACAGGCTCTTACAAGGGGGTGGGGGGATTTTTTTTCTCTCGCGAAGACGCAAGGGCGCAAAGCTTGTTCCATAACATCATGGGAAGGAATTTTTCCTTCGCGTCTTTGCCTCTTTGCGTGAAACTTTTTTTCTCACGCTAATCAACGCATAAAAAAACCGCTGATCTATTTTACTCGAAGACTAGAATTTTTTACTGGTACAGTTTTTTATCCAAAATGTACTCCTCCACCTTTTGGGGAAGTAGGTACCGAACCGACAATCCCTCTTGAATCGACTGCCGAATGAAGGTGGCCGAAATATCCAACAAGGGAGCTTCCACATAGCTGACTCCAGGGTGGTCCATCCGCTTAAATTCCCCGGGGCGAGGATACACCAAGATGGGATAATTGTCCAAGATGGCTTGGTAGTTTTTCCATTTGGAAAAATGATTCAGATTATCCGAACCTAGAAACAAGGAAAACTGATGCTGGGGGTACTTGTCACTCAGATAAGTAAGCGTATCAATGGTATAGCTGGGCCGAGGCATCCGAAACTCCACGTCCGTGGCCCGGAAATCAAAATTGTCTTCAATAGCAAGTTCCACCATCCGCAGTCGGTCCAGCTCGTGCGCCAAGGACTCCTGTTTTTTAAGGGGGTTTTGAGGACTCACCACAAACCAAACTTGGTCTAATCCTCCGCGTTGAAAAAGGCTCTGGGCGATAATCAGGTGTCCCACATGAATGGGATTGAAACTACCGAAGTATAGCCCTATTTTCATACTAGGCCTTCAAAAAATTGGACACTAATTCAACTGTTTCCGCTGATGACCTCGAAAAATCATCATTGAGGACTGTCACATCAAACTGCGGTTCAAAGGTCATCTCAAACTTGGCCTTGTAGATTCTTCGCGACAGGGACTCCTCCGATTCGGTCCCGCGATCGTTGAGCCGCGACTCCAAAACCTCCAGAGAAGGCACCTTCACAAAAATAGCCAAGGCCTGCTCTCCAAAATACTTCTTCAGGGCCAGCCCACCTTTGACATCCACATCAAAAATTACTGCTTTCCCTTCCTTCCAAATTCGGTGCACCTCTTCTTTCAGCGTGCCATAAAAATTGCCCGCATACACTTCCTCCCATTCCACAAAGGCATCCTGGTCAATCTTTTGCTTGAACTCTTCGATGCTCAAAAAATAGTAATCTCGCCCATGCACTTCGTGTCTACCGCGCTTGTCTCGCGTACAGGCAGAAATGGAAAAACCCAGGTGGGGTACATGTTGCATCAAGTGCTTGACTAGGGAAGTTTTTCCAGATCCGGAAGGAGCGGAAAAAATAATGGCTTTGCCAGAAGGAATACTCATCGTGCGTCTTGAATCATTTGACGGATGGACTCCGCCAGTTTATCTGGTAAAGGTTGTTTGGTGCATTTGGTCTTAAGCACCTCTCGAATGGCTTGCTCCAAATGAAAATGTTCGAAGCAGGGCTGACATTGATCCAGCTTTTCTTGAAGCATTTCGGTGCCACCTTCCACAAGTTCACCATCTAGGATCCTTTCGAGGAGCTGAAAGCATTTGCCAACGTCGCTGCACTGCAATTTCCGCTCTGGGGATGATGCGTCTGTATTTTCCATAGCTAATCGTTTAGTCCTCCTCCTCGTCCCTGCCGTAACCCATCGATTGGGCATAGCCTTTTAATGATTCTTTCAAGAGATTCCTTGCCCTGTGTAGCCTTGAGCGCACGGTTCCGATGGGAATATCCAAAATTTTCGCCATTTCTTCGTAGGTAAATCCCTCCAAATCTGCCAGAATAATGACGGTACGAAAATCTACTGCCAGCCCATTCAAGGCATTGGAGATCTCATCCCCCAGCATGTCTTTGACCGATTCCGCACGAAGGTCGCTCGTGCTTTGGTAGTCTACATCATCCGAATTGTAGAAATTCTCCACTTCTTGATAATCTACAGTAGCAGGCTTCTTGCTCTTTTTTCGGTAATCGTTGATGAAGCTATTTTTGAGAATGCGAAACAGCCAAGCTTTTGCATTGGTGCCCTGCTCAAAGGAATTGATGAAGCGAAAAGCCTTCATGTAGGTGTCTTGAACCAAATCCTTGGCATCGTCTTCATCGAAAGTCAGGCGAAAAGCAAAGTTGTACATGGAATCGATATGGGGCATAAATTCCCCATCAAAGACCGCTGATCTCTCCTCTTCAGAATATTTCCTTCGCTGAACTTCAGACATAGATTCAAAAGTACGCAATGCCTCAAATTATACCTAAATTCCCCTCCTATTTCCCTGCTTTTCCTTTATTTTGTGGTAGTTTTTGTCCCAAAGAGGCAAGTTACCCCACACCACAGCAAACGCATGCTTTTCTTTCGCCTGTTTTCCCGATTACCCCTCGGGATTTTGTACTTATTCACAGATTTTCTCTACCTCATCGCTAGGTATGTGATTCGCTACCGCAAAAAAGTGATCGACGAGAACTTGCTTCACGCTTTTCCCGAAAAAACCGCGAAAGAACGTAAAACCATTCGGAATCGCTTCTATCGAAATTTCACAGACTCCATCGCCGAAACCATCAAGTCCCTCACCATTTCCAAGGAGGAACTGGCCCGAAGATTTACGATCACCAATCAAGATTTCCTAGATCAAGGGGTGAGGGATGGTAATAGTGTACTCCTGTTAGCAGGTCATTTTTTCAATTGGGAACTGGGTCTACAGCAGGCGGCTGTACTCAGCAAGGTGCCTTCAGAGGGCGTTTATTTAAAGATCAACAGCCCTTTTTTCAACGAACTCATGTACCAAGCGCGGACTCGCTTCGGGAATACCATCACAGAAAAAAATGAGTTTCGCGAAACCGTAAAAACCCTCAACACGGATCACCGCGTAGTCCAGCTTGCAGCAGATCAGC
>CAYNIK010000144.1:0-3978 GCA_964397145.1 uncultured Limnohabitans sp. | reverse complement strand
CATCAAACATCGTCAAGAAACGCGAGGCATTGGAGGAATATTCTACGATCGATTGAGTGCTACCTCAGATACCCATTTTCAAGAAATTTTGGACTTTAGCCTTGCATTAGGAAGGTTATTTCCGGAGGTATACACGCATTTTATGAAAAAGAATGCGCAACTGCCCTTTGGTCCTGAGGAAAAAGCTTGGCAAGGACTTCGTCGTGGACGCTATGTAGAGTTCAATTTGGTATGGGATGCAGGTACTAAATTTGGATTAGATACCAATGGACGGACGGAAAGTATCCTAATGAGCATGCCACCTCTTGCAGAATGGACCTATCAGCATGAACCCAAACCCGATAGTCCTGAGGCATTTACGCAGGCTCACCTCAAGAAGGAAATCGATTGGCTTACCTATACCGCATGATCGAGATTATCAAAAAATGGGATGAAGAGACCTTCCTTTGGTTGAATTCATTCCACTGGGAACCTTTGGATCCGATCGTCTTCCAACTCACGCAGACGATTTCTTGGATACCCTTGTACCTCCTGCTCCTCTACTTGATCTATCGAATTGATCCGAAAAATACGGCTTGGATTCTAGGTGGCGTCATGCTTACTATCCTTCTGGCAGACCAGGTGAGTTCAGGGTTAATGAAACCTTATTTTGAGCGACTTCGTCCTTGTCATGACCCGCGATGGGAAGGCATGCTCCACGGGTATGGTCGATGCGGGGGTTTGTATGGCTTTGTATCTTCGCATGCTGCCAACACCTTCGGTTTAGCGACCTTCTTAACTCTCAAACTGGGCAAAAAGCAAAAAGCCATTGCTTGGCTATTTCTCTACGCCCTTGTGGTGAGCTACACCCGAATTTATCTTGGCGTGCACTATCCTTTAGATCTATTTTTTGGAGCACTAGTTGGCGTACTCGCCGCCTTCTTTTCCTGGCTTTGCGTGGTCGTGATCCGGCAAAAAATTGTGAAAAAAGTACTCGAATAACTAGTAACTACTTAGAAACACTTAGCCTGGAGTTTCCCAGGTTCTCTCTTGTAGGTATTGAATTTCTCCGGCTTGGACAAGCAACGGAGAAGCTAGGTTGTTGTCATAAAGTTTACCTGTACCCAAACCTTGAGGCAGACTGGGTAGGTAGGTAGAGGTCAATTGAGAAATGGCATTCAGCCCAATAGCACTTTCTAATGCGGAAGTCATCCACCATCCAATCCCCATGTCTTCGGCCAAGCGAATCCATTCTCTGGTTTCCAAAATACCGCCTACTAAACTAGGCTTCAAAATGATAAACTGAGGCTTTATAAAACTGAGCACTTCTTCCTTGTTGGAACGGCCGATTAACTCTTCATCTAACGCAATGGGAACAGGACTCTGCTGCACTAGTTCCCGCATGGCTTTCCACTGGCCTACGGAAATAGGTTGCTCAATACTATGGAGATCAAAGGCCTGCAATTGCTTTAATTTAGAAAGTGCTTCTTGCCCTGAAAAAGCTCCATTGGCATCTACGCGCAGGGTTAATTCATCCTCATTTTTTTGTTGGCGAATGACCTGAAGCAATTCCAATTCCTGTTCAAAGTCAATCGCACCAATTTTCATTTTCAAACAGGAATATCCTTCCTCCAATTTTTGATGGATCTGCTGGAGCATAAATTCCTGGGTTCCCATCCAAATTAGGCCATTGATCGGAATGGGAGTGCCTTGATCAAAAAAGGCATTGGCTAGAATCCGCTTTATGCCTCCGTTTGTCAAATCCAGGAGGGCAGTTTCCAGTCCAAAACGAATGGATGGAAAGGAAAAAGGGACCAGTTCCCTCACCTGTTGCAAGCAACTTTCCTCCTCCAAATCCCAATCTCGCGCATTGGCTTGCTGCAATACGCCTGCCAACTGGGCTTCAAAATCAGGTCCATATTCTGGGCTCAACCCTGCTAAAGGTGCTGCTTCACCCCAGCCAATTCGATCCAAATCCCCTTTGCGATGAACCTTGATCCAATAAACATCACGAGTCCGCATCACCCCACGAGAGGTACCTGCCTCAAATCGAAATAGGAGCGTCCGTTTTAAATAAGAAAATTCAAGCCTCGCAGATAAACTCATAAAAGTGTAACCAAAAGAAGGTAAAAAGGGTTAAACGAGTTGACTATATTTGCCGACCAATTGCCCCAAATCATGGAGATACCGAGTATTGATCTTAAAGACTACGAATATACCTTACCAGAAGAACGAATTGCTAAATTTCCGTTAGAAAAAAGGGATAGTTCTCAACTTTTGGAGTACAGGAAAGGAACAATCCAGCACCATCATTTTTTTGATCTACCCAGTCTTTTGGATTCCGATAGCCTTTTGGTTTACAACAACACCAAGGTAATTCCTGCTCGCTTAATCTTCCAACGGCAAACCGGCGCTCGGATAGAGGTTTTTTTGCTGCAGCCTACAGCTCCTTCACGGATCATGTCTGAAATCATGACTTCCAAAAAACCTGTGGTCTGGGAAACTATGGTAGGTAACCTGAAAAAGTGGAAAGAGGAAGAAACCCTTCAAGGCATTATTAAAATTGATGCGAACGAGGTAATTCTTTCTGCACGACTGGTAAACAAGGACTTGATGCAGGTTGAATTCTCCTGGAATGATTCAGAAATCGCTTTTGTGGACCTAGTCGAAGCCTGTGGCGAAACCCCACTTCCACCCTATTTGAATCGAAAGGCCCAAGAAGATGATAAATCTCGGTACCAAACGGTCTATTCTGAAAAAGAAGGGGCGGTAGCAGCGCCTACCGCTGGCCTTCATTTTACAGATGAGGTGTTTGAAGGTTTACGAAAAAAGGGAATCCAAGAAGCCGCATTGACGCTTCATGTGAGTGCGGGAACCTTCCAACCTATCAAAGTGAAAGCGGTGGAAGAACATCCCATGCACAGCGAGCAGATGGAAATTAATCGTGACACGATCCAAAAGCTTCTCAGCCATGCTGGAAAAATTGTGGCCGTAGGTACTACCTCGGTTAGAACCTTAGAAAGTATGTATTGGTACGGGGTACAATTGATTGAAAAGCGAGGTAATCGATTTGAAATTGAAAAATTAGCACCCTATGCAAGCAGACCCTCCCTTCCAACTCGAAAAGAGGTACTTCAAGCTATCCTCAAAGAAATGGATGAAAGCGGAACAGATACCTTATTTGGCACAACCTCTATTTTTATATTTCCAGGATACAAGTTTCAGCTGGTGGATGGTTTGATTACCAATTTTCATCAACCGGGGTCTACCCTTGTTCTATTAATTGCTGCTCTTATAGGAGAAGATTGGAAAAAAATATATCAAGAAGCTCTGGATTCGAATTACCGTTTTTTAAGTTACGGAGACAGTAGTTTGCTCTGGATTTAATCTCCCAAACTTCCTAATTTCTTGATTCCACTAATTAGTTGGTGGTAGAAGGTACGCCCAATTGGAACCATATCAGTACCTACTTTTACCTCCTTGGTATTGATGGAAAGGATTTCTGAAACCTGGACGATGTAACTTTTATGAATCCTTAAAAATTGGTTATTAGGAAGTACGGATTCAAAATCTTTCAAAATATTGCGGACTGAGAACACGGCCTTTTTGGTAATCAAGGTGGTGTAATTTCCATCTCCCTTAAGCCAGAGGATATCGTCAAATTTCACCTTTACCAAACTCCCCTCGTGCCGAACGAATACGGCATCTTTAACCAATAGTTTAGGATCTTGGAATAAGTTTTTCTTATCCGATTTTCCATTTCCATTCGTCTTCTTTAGTTCGAGGAGCTCTTTCATAAAGTGGGTGTTTGGAATGTAACTAATTGAAATAGACTATTGTTTGAAAAAAATTATTTCATTTCAGTTTTCCCAAATTTATACCTGACCAACCCAGTAATCTCGAAACAAAAAATCCTTGAAGTAGCACTTTACTTCAAGGATTAGTGGTTGCAAAAACAGAAATAAATTAAGATTTAACGCATGGCTTTATACGCATTAA
>CAYNIK010000143.1:0-3982 GCA_964397145.1 uncultured Limnohabitans sp. | reverse complement strand
TGATCAAAAAGCGCTTGAGCAATTCTGCTTCAGAATAGGAATTGGTCGGATTCAATCCTTGTCCACCCGTAATCAGGATTTTTTTAATCTTTCCCATCCGGTACAGTTGCAAGGCCTGGGTAATTCGGTCTGCTCCTTTCCCAAAGAAGGTCCGATCTGATGCGGTCTTATTCAAGTTGGTGACCCCAGTCAGTACAATGCCGATTTCAGTGGCAGGAATTTCATCAAAGGATTTGTAGGACGGTTCCCACGCTACTAGTGCCAGATTGGATAGGAAGGGATTCGAAAACAAAAACAGGAGCATTATTCCAGTTCCTAGGATTTTCCTTCCAATAGACTTAGGAGTAAAAAAGAAAGCAGCCAGCAGAATCAGAATAACCAATGTGAGTGGCATGGCCAAAAAACTTAGAAATTGAGAGAAGTAGAAAAACATAGCGAAGAAGAATTGAATTGAAAAACTAAGAATTCTTGAAATCGGGATGCACTAAAAATCAACTGCTACTTATCCAAGATTTTCACCCCTTAAAGTTGCATATTTTTGTTTTTTGTTCATGAAAATTACCTTCAGAAAGTTAATTTTGAGCATGCCTTCAGACCACCCCAACCTGATTCCTTTTTTAGAAACTTTAGCGACCCAATTGGAGGGTACACTCCACTGGGATAGACTCACCCAAACCCTCTATGCGACCGATGCGTCGGTGTATCGAGAGGTTCCTCTGGCTGTAGCTTTTCCAAAGACTGAGAAGGATATTCAGAAATTAATCGCCTTTGCTTCTGAAAATGGAACTTCCTTGATTCCAAGGACCGCAGGTACCTCACTCGCTGGGCAATGTGTAGGCAATGGCATCGTGGTAGATGTATCTACTCACTTCAATCAGATTCTTGAAATTAACGTAAAGGAGCGTTGGGTACGGGTGCAACCTGGTGTGGTACGTGATGAATTGAATCGCTTCTTGAAGCCCTATGGGCTATTTTTCTCGCCTATTACCTCTACTGCCAATCGAGCAATGATTGGGGGGATGGTGGGTAACAATTCCTCAGGTACTACCTCAATCGTGTACGGGGTAACCCGTGATAAAGTAATTTCACTCAATACCATTCTCAGTGATGGGAAAAAGGTGGTGTTCAGAGAACTTTCTGCTGAAGATTTTAAGCGGAAGTGTGGGCAAAAAGATTTGGAAGGTAAACTTTACCGACAGGTTTGGGAGGAACTAAGTCAGCCCGAGACACGAGCAGAAATTCATGCGCAATTTCCCAAAAAATCCATACATCGCCGCAATACGGGTTATGCGGTAGACGAATTACTGAAAGCTTCCCAGTTTGAGGGAACAGCTAATTTTAATTTTTGCAAACTCTTGGCGGGTTCCGAAGGTACCTTGGCCTTTACCACCGAGATTAAATTGAGCTTGGATCCACTTCCGGACCCCATAGAAATTGTGGTGGCGGCTCATTTTGAATCCATTCACGAAAGCATGAAATCTGCCCAGGTGGCAATGAAGCATGAGGTGACGGCTGTGGAGTTGATGGATAAAATCATTCTAGACTGCACCAAAGAAAGTATCGAGTATTCCAAAAATCGCTATTTCGTGGAGGGTGACCCGAAGGCCCTGTTGATGATCGAGTTTCGAGGAAAGACGCTGGAAGAAGCCATGGCAAAAGGAGAGGCCTTGGTGGCTGACTTGAAGGCAGCTGGTTATGGTTACGCTTATCCGATTATTGAACCAGAAAAGGTGGCTTCTGCTTGGGCCTTACGGGCAGCAGGATTAGGTCTTCTTGGAAATATTCCTGGGGACCCTAAAGCAGTAGCTTGTATTGAGGATACGGCGGTGGATATTGAAGATCTGGCAGATTACATTGATGAATTGGATGGCATTTTGGAGGGATTCAACCAAAGTCCAGTCCATTATGCACATGCTGGGGCTGGAGAAATTCACATGCGACCTATTCTGGATTTGAAAAAGGCCAAAGATGTGGAGGAATTCTATCAGATTTCTCTGGCCTCTGCCAAACTAGTCAAAAAGTACCAGGGATCGCTTTCTGGGGAGCATGGGGATGGACGCGTGCGTGCCGCCTTTATCCCCTTGATGGTGGGAGAAAAGAATTACGAACTCTTTCGCCGAATCAAGTACACCTGGGACCCTTTGAATATTTTTAACCCCGGGAAAATTGTAGATGCTGCTCCGATGAACCAGTTTCTTCGCTACGAGATTGGCATGCATACTCCGGAACCCGAGACTGTTTTTGATTTTTCAGCAGCAGGAGGGATTCTGAGACTGGCTGAAAAGTGCAACGGCTCTGGTGACTGTCGTAAACTTCCAGGTTCAGGAGGCACCATGTGCCCTTCATTCATGGCTACGCGAAATGAACGGGATTCCGTTCGTGGACGTGCCAATACGCTACGTGAATTTCTAACCCTTGATAAAAAAGAGAATGCCTTTGATCATCCAGAGATCAAAGAAGCTTTGGATTTGTGTTTGAGCTGCAAGGGATGTACTGCCGAATGTCCTTCCAATGTGGACATGTCGAGTATGAAAGCTGAATTTTTGTACCAATACCAGAAAACTCACGGGATACCTTTGCGATCTAGGGCATTTGCATACATCAATGAATTGAACAGATTGGGGTCATTGGTTCCGGTTGTTTCCAACTTTTTATTGACTAATTCCCTTACTGGTGGGCTATTGAAAGCATTTTTGGGCGTAGCTCCCAATCGAAACCTACCAGAAATCAGTTCGGTCAGTTTGCGTGCATGGTATAAAAACAACTATGCCATTCTTCCAGCGCCAGCCAAGATGATTAAGTCTGTGTATTTTTTTATAGATGAGTTTACCAATTACAACGATACACAGATTGGAATCAAGGCCATTTCCTTGCTCAAGAAGCTGGGCTATGAGGTCAAGGTAGTTGACCATGAAGAAAGTGGGCGTTCTGCGCTATCCAAGGGATTGTTGCTCAAAGCAAAAAAACATGCTGAAGCCAATGTTCGCATTTTCGAGAAACTGATTGATGGCAATACGCCACTTATTGGTTTGGAGCCGTCCGCAATTTTAAGTTTCCGGGATGAGTATCCAAGGATTGTAGGCCCAGAATGGGTGGAGGGTGCCAAAAAACTTAAGTTTCATGTGCAGCTGATCGATGAATTTTTAGGCAAGGAGGTTGCTGCAGGCAATATCAAGCCTGAGGAATTTACCACGCGTGCGGAAAAAATTAAGTTGCACGGACACTGTCATCAAAAAGCGCTTTCCTCGCTTTCTTGGACTCAAAAGATTCTTTCACTTCCAGTCAATTATGTGGTAGAAACCATTCCTAGTGGTTGCTGTGGCATGGCCGGATCTTTTGGATATGAGGCAGAGCATTACGAGGTCTCTCAGCAGGTGGGGGAATTGGTCCTTTTTCCTGCAGTACGCAAGGCTGAGGTGGATGCGCTGATTGCAGCTCCCGGAACCTCCTGTAGACATCAGATTGCAGATGGTACGGGTAGAAAAGCTTTGCATCCCATTGAGATTTTGTGGTATGCCTTAAAGCGCTAGTTCAAAATTAGGCTTCACTCAGCTTCTTGTTTTTTCTAAGATTGACAATCCTTGTCAAAAATCGGCGTCCACAAATGGATTGCGTCATGGGTTTCCTATATTCGAATTGAATTTTTTTCTATGGCAAAACCCTTTCTACTTTACAGATCTTCAGCAGGTTCAGGGAAGACGTACACACTTACCTTGGAATACCTCAAGCTGGCGTTGAGAAATCCGCAATCAGGGTATCGGCAGATTCTTGCAGTGACCTTCACCAATAAGGCTACTCAGGAGATGAAGGAGCGTATTGTGGAGGAATTGGAGCGATTGAGCCAAGGGGTCAATCCAGCTGAATTCTTAGATCAAGAATTAATGAATCAGCTAGGTTTGGATGCGCAGCAATTGATGGATCGTGCGCGAATGACACTTCTTCATGTACTGCATGGGTATGGTCATTTTGCGGTGAGCACCAT
>CAYNIK010000142.1:0-4036 GCA_964397145.1 uncultured Limnohabitans sp. | reverse complement strand
TACCAAACCATGAGTGAAGAAAAATTAAGCAATCCAGAAGATTATGGCGCTGGTAATATTCAAGTATTAGAAGGCCTAGAAGCAGTTAGAAAGCGTCCCGCCATGTACATCGGGGATGTAGGAATCAAAGGCCTACACCACCTGATCTGGGAAGTAGTCGATAATTCCATCGATGAAGCACTGGCAGGACATTGCGATACCATCCGAGTTACGGTGAATGAGGACAATTCCATCACTGTTGAGGACAATGGTAGAGGTATTCCTACAGATATGCACCCAAAGGAGAAGAAATCAGCCCTAGAAGTTGTATTAACAGTGCTTCATGCCGGAGGTAAGTTTGATAAGGATACCTACAAGGTCTCTGGTGGTCTACACGGAGTTGGGGTTTCCTGCGTAAATGCGCTTTCTACTGATTTAAAAGCTACGGTATACCGTAACGGAGTCATAACTGAACAGGAATTCAAAATTGGTGTACCTCAATACCCAGCAAGAGAAGTTGGGAAAACAGACAGGCGAGGAACCACTATTCATTTCAAGCCAGACGGTAGCATTTTCACCGTCACCGAATTCAAGTACGAGACCATCGCCAATCGATTGCGTGAGATGGCCTACCTTAATGCTGGAATACGCATTCATCTTCAGGACCTTCGGGAAATAGAGGATGGTCAACCCAAATCGGATGAATTTTTCTCCGAAGGAGGTCTAGTTGAGTTTGTTCAGTATTTGGATGAAACGCGAGAAAAAATCATTGAAACACCGATTTACATCGAGTCCATTAACCAAGAGGTTCCTGTACAGGTGGCGATGAATTACAACAGTTCGTACACCGAGAATGTGGTTTCTTACGTGAACACCATCAATACCTACGAAGGAGGGACACACGTTACTGGATTTCGAAGAGCCTTGACCCGTACGCTAAAGGCGTATGCAGACAAGTCAGGCATGTTGGATAAATTGAAAATTGAGGTGTCTGGGGATGATTTCCGTGAAGGTCTTACTGCAGTCATTTCAGTAAAAGTAGCAGAGCCACAGTTTGAAGGTCAGACCAAAACTAAATTGGGCAACTCCGATGTGGTGGGTTTTGTAGACTCGGCAGTATCTGAGGTGCTTCAGGCTTGGCTTGAAGAGCATCCGCGTGAAGCAAAGATCATCGTTGGTAAAGTAATTCTTGCTGCACAAGCTCGGCATGCGGCCCGTAAGGCCCGTGAGATGGTGCAGCGTAAAAACATTCTAGGTGGTGGTGGCCTTCCAGGAAAATTGGCCGACTGTGCCAATTCCGATCCTACTGTATGTGAGTTGTACCTAGTCGAAGGGGACTCTGCAGGGGGATCTGCCAAGCAAGGGAGAGACCGAGATTTTCAAGCGATCCTACCACTTAAGGGGAAAATCCTTAACGTGGAAAAGGCGCATGAACATAAAATCTACGATAATGACGAAATCAAAAACATCCTGACGGCGCTTGGGGTGAAGTTTGGAACCGTCAATGACGACAAGGAACTAGATCTGTCAGGACTCAGATACCATAAAATCATCATCATGACGGATGCGGACATTGACGGTTCACACATTCGAACCCTCATTCTGACCTTGTTTTTCCGCTACATGCGTCCGTTAATCGAAAAAGGTTACGTCTACATTGCTCTGCCTCCTTTGTATTTGCTCAAAAAAGGTAAAGACGAGCGCTATTGCTGGACCGAAGAGGAACGCAAGCGTTTGGTCTCGGAAATGGCCAAAGAAGGTAAAGAGGATAGCGTAGGTATTCAGCGTTACAAGGGTCTTGGGGAAATGAACCCTGAGCAACTTTGGTCTACGACCATGGATCCAAATACGCGAACTCTGAAACAGGTGACCATCGATTCTGCTGCGGAAGCAGATCACTTGTTTAGCATGTTGATGGGCGATGAAGTGGCTCCGCGAAGAGACTTTATCGAAAAGAATGCGAAGTACGCTAAGATTGACAGTTAATCTTTGGGGGCTTTTTAGCCCCCTTTTTTTCTTGAAAAATAGAAGGCATAAGTAACGAACCCAAAAATTTTACGTAAGACCAGTCTGAAAAACAATTCGGCATGAAACTGTCAGCAGATAAATACGAGTCCATCATCCAAAAAAGTGACCTGATCAGTAGGGATCTAAGCTGGGTGAAATTCAATGAACGAGTCCTCGATCAATCTAAAAAGAGTTTTCGGAGCATCTTCGAAAAATTAAAGTTCTTGGCCATTACGGCATCCAATATGGATGAGTTTTTCATGATCCGTGTGGGCTCCTTGTACAACTACCTGGATTATGAGAAGGAGCGAGTGGATTACTCAGGATTACGGGAAGAGCCATTCAAGGAGAAATTGATGAAGGATTGCCAGCGTTTCCATGGGGAGCAACAGCAGCATTTTATTCAAACCATCCTTCCTGAATTGCATGAAGAGGGGATTTCCTTGGTCAATGTTTCCAAACTCGATCCCGAGGAACAAGAAAAAGTAAGGCAGTATTTTCTGAAGGCCATTTACCCCATGCTTACGCCCATGGTGTACGATGGCTACCGCACCTTTCCGATCTTGATGAATAAACTGCTCGTTTTTGGAGTAGTCACCACCAGTCCTGGGGAGCGGAAGGACATGCGCAAAATGAGTTTTGTTCAGATTCCAGCAAACATCCCACGATTTTTTGAAATCGAACGAGAGGATTCTTTAACGCTTATCCCCATCGAAGAAGTCATTCGAGAAAATTTGATTTCCCTTTTCCGAAATGTGGAGATTGAATCAGTCAGCCTCTTTCGAATCACCCGAAATGGGGACTTTACCTTGGAAGAAAGTGAAGACATGGATGCCAACTTCCTGGAAGAAGTGAGGCGGAAGTTGATGGAGCGAAAAACGGGCCGGGTGGTGCGAATTGATATTGAGGAAGGCTACTCCAAATGGATGCTGAATTCCTTGCTTGAGCGCTGGAACCTACGTCCCGATTGCGTTTTTATGGTCAAGCGGGCGAGTATGATCGATTTTACTGGCTTATGGCAGATTGTGGGAAACAAACGTTTTCGTGAAAGATTGCCACAAATCCCAGATCCAGTCAAGCCACTTTCCTACCCGGAAGAGGGGAGAGCAGATATTTTCGAAATTCTGAAGGAACGAGATATTTTGCTTCATCATCCTTACAATAACATCGACTCGATTCTCGATTTGATTGAAAATGCAGCCGAAGACCCAGATGTAATGGCCATTAAGATGACCATTTACCGTCTCGCAAAAGATAGCCGCATCACCAAAGCCTTACTTCGTGCTGCAGAAAATGGAAAGCACGTTTCGGTTTTATTTGAAGTAAAAGCGCGTTTTGATGAAGAGAATAATATTCGAGAAGCGAAAAAATTGCAGAAAGCGGGATGCTTCGTTATCTATGGAATTTCCAATCTAAAAACCCATACCAAACTCTTGCTCATCGTCAAAAAAGACGATCAAGAGATTACACGCTACGTGCATTTGGGATCTGGAAATTACAATGAGGATACAGCCCGCCTCTACACCGATATTGGCTTACTCACTACCAATGAAGTGCTTGCAAATGATGTGTCGGAGTTCTTTAATGTAATCACAGGGCATTCTGTACCCAGTGATTACCGCAACTTGATCACCGCGCCACGTGATATGCGGAATCAGTTGATTTCCTTTATTGAGGAAGAGGCCAATAATGCTAAAAATGGTCTTCCTAGTGGTATCTTTATTAAAGTCAACTCACTGGAAGATTCAGAAATCATCTATGCACTCTACCGGGCTTCCCAGCAGGGAGTACCTGTGAAGTTGATTGTCCGTGGTATTTGTTGCCTCCGACCTGGAAGAAAAGGCCTGAGTGAAAATATTGAAGTAATTTCCATTGTCGGAGATTTCTTAGAACATAGCCGTATCTACCATTTCCACAACAATGGAAAAACGCGCACCTATTCCGGTAGTGCTGACATGATGGTGCGCAGCTTTGACAAACGATTGGAATCCTTGTTTAAAGTAGAATCCCCATTGTTGGAAAAGCAGTTGATGAATATTCTATCCTACAA
>CAYNIK010000141.1:0-4043 GCA_964397145.1 uncultured Limnohabitans sp. | reverse complement strand
ATGTAGGTTTACCTACAGTATGCAGGTAGGCTTTGTCCCCAGCCCCCTTGGTAAGGGGGAGTCTCCTAAACGGTCCTTCGTATTTTATTTATGAAGTTGAATTTTTGATTTTTCGCTTCACTATTGAAGGGGAAAAATAGGCCAATTCCCCCTTACAAGGAGGCAAGGGGGATTATTTACTTTGCGAGAGAAAAAAGAATGGCGCCACTTAATTCTACAGGGCAGGATGCAAAGACGCGGAGGCGCAAAGGCTTATCCCCATTTCTACGTGATCTCGTAATTCTAGGGGGCAGGCAGAGGAGCTAAGACACAAAAGAAAAAGCCACCTAGACCTATCGATAATCCGTTGTGTCCAAGTGGCTTTCTTTTAAAGAAAAAATGGTTAGTGCTTAGCGATGATTCAAGGATTTCAATTTCTCCACTTGTTTCTTCGCTATTTCCACGGATTTACCCAGTGTGAAATCATTGTCTAGAAAGGAATTCATCATCGTAAATGGGCCTACCACCCGTACACCATCTTCAATAGTGATGGACACGTCAGATTCGATGATGTATTTACCATAAAGGACCACTACGGTCGGGGATACAAACTTGTAGCAAAAGGAATCATCTCCTATGGATTCAATCTCAATTTTCTTAGAAAGGAATGGATTTTTCTTTTCCTTGCCAGTGTCTTCATCCACAATTGTCTTGCTGAAATGATCTTTTTGCTGTTGGTCATAAGACTGGCGTGCACTGGTACTGTCGGCAAATTCATACAAGGTTAAACCAGCTTCTAGCAACTGATTGCTCCCATAATTCCGAATGAATTCTTTGACATACCCCTGAGATGCACCATTTGAGCTTGAAATGAATCCATCCATCATTGGATCTTGATTGTATTCGAAGGTGTCCTTTTTGGTAAGATCTAAAAACAAACTATCTAAGGGTAAGGGAACAAATACTTCGGCTTCTGCAACAGCGGTTTCTTCAACGGATTTGCCACCACAAGCAGCAGTGGTAAGGAGGCCAACTAGTGCTAAAATTGCCGCTGACTTGGTTGTCCATTGTTGCTTGTTCCAATTCGGCGAAAGTTTAGAGGAAATAATCGATGGAGCAAAAATACCAAGGGAGACCAGAAAAGTCAGAACGAGAGAGGTGGTAGCAAAGATGAGCATACGAATTTGGTGGTTTTTGAAGTGTAAAACTTAAGTGCTTTTTGTACTTGAATTTATATTTATGATAGGTAAGATAAGTATTTTTAATTGTATTTTATTTTTCCCTATTTAGAAAAAAACCTACCGCTACTTATAGGTAGCGGTAGGTTCTTAAACTTCTCTCGTTTTCTAGTTAGGAACAAGAGCTTGTATCAGCTTAAAACAAGCCTTATTTTTTGAAAGTGAAAACGAATATTATAGGTTCATTCTTACCCACCCCACGAATTACAAGCGTGCGCTCACATTCCGAATCCGTGGTAGAGATGTAAAATTTATCGTTTTCAGAGGAGATAAATAGAAAAGGAAAGTTCTCCTTATTTGAATCACTATCTGGTGTTCTACTGATCTTACCTGAATAGGTGGAAGTAATTGCTGATCCACCAGCAGGATAAAGCGTTCCTTCCAATCGAGCAGTATTGCCACTAAACCAGGTAATGTTTCCTCTTCCTTCAATGTCGTAACCATCAGGAACATCGTAAATTAGGTTTCCAGCTAGGTACAGGGACATATCCTTGGAAGTACTAAAGGATTTGAAATTGGAATCGAAGTATTCGTATAGTGAAGCATAGCCAAATTTCTCACCTTCTTGATCTTTGTAATATTCATCTAAATAAAACTGAAAGGGGACCTTTGCTTCCTCTGCAAGCTTCTGAGTAATCTCTAGGTAGGTATCATTTTTACTTTTCAGAAAGTTAGCCAAGACCTTCATGTAGCCATTAGACTTTTCCAGTTGGCTGATAATGTATGGATTTGTCGGAGCAAACTTAATTTCTGAAAATGCGACAGGCACATCGTTGAACATGCTGCTTTGGTGGTTCTTAAATTCGCTACTGCTTTCTAAGGTTTCAAACCCTTTTGAAATTTCCTCAAGGATGCTTACCAACTCTTTTTCTTCCGTGAAGAGTAGGGGCATTACTTTTTCGAAACTGGTTACAAATTGGTTTACCGAGTTTTCAAATTCTTTAATTTCTTCATCAACCTCGTTTAGTGTATTGAGTTCGTCCATCGAGAGATTTTCTTTTTTTGCACGAATGTTCTTAAAAATCTCCTCCCAATAGTTGTAATTGGCCAACGGTTCGCTGATAAATGTACTTTCTAATTTATCGTTCTTCAATTCTATGTCAAGTACCAGCGTTTGAGCATAGTATTCATCTGAAAGGACTTTTAAGTCGTCAAAGGGATGGTTAAAATCAAGCAAACTCCAGTAGTCAAAATCAATCTCCTCATCTCGGTCGCTAGTAATGTCATTGTCATATAAAAAGTCTTCCAAGCAGGCTGGTAAGTCAGGATTTAAATAATCTTTTTCCCAGTTTTTATATTTTACCTTGAACCTTCCATTTTTCACTGTACCCAGTTGATCGTAGTCCGCAAGAAACGTGGTGAAATCCTGTGCACGGATATACTTTAGATTGGCATAGGTAGCTTTCAGGTCATCTGGCAGTTCAAATTCGGTAGCACCTGAGGATGCTAATCTTTTTACGAGGGCATAAGAAATTAAATTTCGAAAGTCACGAATTTGGGAGTACTCGGAACTGCTAGAACTTTCCAAGGGTTGCCATATCCCTTCTCTTGGCTGATTTTGAAGTGAGTTGGCCAAAAAATCTTCTGAAGCAGATGAAAAATCCGAGAAATTCCGAGCCAAACATTGCGCCAATACTTTGAGATTTGGATTGGAAGCGTTCAATTTTTGAGTTAACCAAATACTGGCAACAAAGTCATCTTTACCTCGTCCATATTCTTCCAAATCTGTTTGGCCATTAGAAGAAATAATTTGTCCTATACCATACTGGTAGATGGATTCAAGGTATTGATTCGATACCAAGGTACTAGTTGCTGGATCTAAGGAGGCCCTTTCCCCGTAGAGCATCATTAGGTTTCTTAGGATTCGTGGTTCTATCGTTTTCGCACTAGCCACCTTATGGATTACTTCTTCCAATAGGGTAGAAACGTATTCGAATTGGCCACCAATACCATTTTCATCCTTCCACTTTTCGTGTTTTCCAAAATAGATTGATTTTTCCAAGGTCCCTTTCTCCACTGAGCCTAAATAAACCTTTAAATCCTGCATTTCTTTAAGATTTTGCTGCTTAGAACTCGCTAAAAGATTAAGGCAATAAGTAGCATAATCACCAATATTGATTTTGAGAGATTTTCCCTCCACATAGGACGTGTAATCAGGACCCCAAAACTCAATGCTGTAGGCTTCTTCCGTTGAATGGTTTTCTGTAATTCTCAATTCGGATAACCTTTCAAATAAGTCGGTAACAGGAACGTTTGAATCATCATCGCCTACATAGCGTGTGGAATTGATAAACTTCAGAAATTGAGGATAGCTGATTGCTTCTTTCTTTAAACCGATTTCTTGTGATTTGAGCGGTGCCGAAAAAAGTAGAAAAGGGATTGCAAGAGCAACTATTCTTGTCAACAGGTTGATTTTAGCTGGAGATAAGGACATGGGAATTTAATTAATGATTTAAATCATTTTTATAACGAATTTAAATGTAATTAAATTCTTAATGGATACCATTAAAATAGTACAAAAGCCAGATTTCGGGTATAATCGGTGCACCAAGTGTCCTATCCCTTGTGAAAGAGAACGGCCTTATGCCTGCTGTTACAGAAGCAAAAATAATGTTTCACGCAAAGTAGCAAAGACGCGAAGAGCTCGTCTCTGCGGGTAAGCACATTACTTCTGCGGGGCGGGTTTCCGCCTTGGCGGACAGGCCACGTGGATCTATGAAGAAAAATAAGGTGGATAAGTTGGCTATCGGATTTAGATCTGCTTGATCTGTGTGAAGGAAAAACGTAAAGCAGCCTTTTCGGAAGAGTATGCCTTATTTGCCAATG
>CAYNIK010000140.1:0-4044 GCA_964397145.1 uncultured Limnohabitans sp. | reverse complement strand
TCCTGCTTTTTGCGCAGCAGCTCCCCCAGTCGGGTACTCCACTTATCTTCCTGCATAGACGGTATGGTAAAGGTGTATCAGTTGGCGCAGCTTGTGCTTGGCTCGAGTCAGGTACACGCGTGAGGAACTTTCAGTAATTGCTAATTTTTCGGCTATTTCTTTGTGGCTATAGCCCTCCACTTCATACAGTGTAAATATCAAATGTTGGTCTTCCGGAAGCTGATGTAGTAACTTCAAGATTTCTTCGTAACTCAGTTGACCAACTGCATCCTCGTTGACTTGCAAGAGACTATGTCCATCCACCTCCTCATGAAAACGGAATTTTCGATTTTTTCGGTAGTAGTCAATTGCCGTATTCACTGCAATCCTACGCAACCAAGGCTTCAAAACCACTTCCGAATTGAGTTTGCCAACGGTATCAAAAAACTTGAGAAACGTATCCTGGGTAATCTCCTGAGCTAAGTCTTCGCTTTTGACATAGGTTCTTCCAATGCCCATGACAAACCCGTAGTATTTTTTGAAAAAATACTCTTCGTGCATCTTTGATCGACGTTTGCACCCATCGATTAGTTCAAGATCTGTCAGGTTCAATAGGATAGGCTAAGGTTCACACGCTTTCTGATGTACGGGATTTAGGGTTTGCTAGTTGTGAAACGGAAGTCACTCCCAAAACGCTACACCTCTAAAAAAAAAAATTAATTCGGATCTACATCCACGATCCAGCGCACAGCTCGAAACTCTGGAATAGCCTGCAGGTCTTCTAAAATTTTAGCGAGGCGGTCCTTGAATACGGTCTGGGCATCTCCCTGCCGATCCAGTTTGATCAAGGACTCCAACTGGTACAAGTTTTTGATGCGGGCAATACTCCCCTTTTCTGGGCCCAGCACTATTTTTTTGAGGGGTAGATTGGCTATTTCCCGATGCAAAGCATGCGCCGCTTTCTCTGCGGTGGCATAGACGGCAAACCTCGTGGTGATCTTAACCAACTTAACAAAAGGAGGATAGTAGAAGGTCTTTCGGTCCTTCAACTCCTGCTCGTAGAAATCTGCATAATCTCCCTGGATCACGCTTTGGTACAACTCCATGTCAGGATTGCGCGTTTGGATGACCACATGGCCTTGGGCTGCTCTCCGACCTGCCCTGCCAGCCACTTGGGTAATCTGCTGGAAGGCCCGCTCTCCCGATCGGAAATCCGGGAAATTCAAAATTCGGTCCCCATCCCAAATGCCCACTACGGTCACTCGCCCAAAATCCAAGCCTTTGGTGATCATTTGGGTGCCTACGAGGATATCGATTTGGCCTGCGGCAAACTCATCCAACACGCGTTGGTACCCATACTTGGATCGGGTGGTATCCAAATCCATTCTACCCATCCGTGCTTCGGGGAAAAGCAAAGCCAAGGATTCTTCGATTTGCTCGGTACCCATGCCCTGCGTACTGAGTTGCGTACTGCCACAAGCAGGACAGCTGGATGGAATTTTTTCCTTGTAGCCACAGTAGTGGCAACGGAGTTCAGATGCATACTGATGGTAGGTCAAACTCACGTCGCATTGCACGCATTGCCCCGTCCAACCGCAATCCTCACATTGCATAACGGGAGCATAGCCACGGCGATTTTGAAAAATGAGAACCTGCTCTTGATTTTCGAGTGCCCGCTGAATCTGCTCCCGTAGCACCCGCGTAGTATCCAATTTGAGTAAGTTTTTCTTCCGGTCTGCACCCAGATCCGCCAAGTGGTATTCGGGCAAGGTGGCCTTCCCAAAGCGCTCGGAAAGCTGCACCAATCCATACTTGCCCTGGCTGGCATTGAAATAGGATTCAAAGGAAGGCGTCGCCGATCCCAAGAGCGTACGCGCTTGGTGTACGTAGGCCAGCATGATCGCAGCATCCCTTGCATGGTAGCGAGGTGCAGGATCAAACTGCTTGTAACTGGGTTCGTGCTCCTCATCCACAATCACCAATCCCAGGCTGTCAAAAGGCAAAAACAGGGAGGAACGTACGCCAACCACAAAGGAAAAACGCCCATTCAATACCCCATTCCACACTTCCACTCGCTCGTTGTCCGAGTATTTGGAATGGTATACGCCCATGCTGGACCCGAAGACCTGCTTCAACCTCCCCACCAACTGTGTGGTGAGCGCAATCTCTGGAAGCAATAGCAGCACTTGAGAGCCACTACCTAACGCCTCTTGAATTAATTTGATGTAGATCTCCGTTTTGCCAGCACCGGTAATGCCCTGAAGCAATACGGTCTGCTTGCTTTCAAAGTGTCCCTTGATTTGATCCATGGCCTCCTGCTGGGCTTCCGATAGGGCTGAAGCGGCTCGCTCCGCAGCCTCCTCCGGGATTCGGTCCACCAGCTGGGTGTAGGATTCCAGTACCCCGTTTTTGATCAGGGTCTTTAGGGAACTTTCGGAATCTCCATCTTCCAATAAACTGGACTTAGGCAGCCCTTTGGCATTTAACTCGGGGCGCTGATGCACGGGTAGGTCTCGCAAAAATTTGAGCAAAATGGCTTCCTGCTTGGGCTTGGATTGCAATTCTCCAAAAAGGGCCTCCAAAGCCGAATTGCTCAAGTAATCAGCATGAAGTCGCAGCCGCGTTTCCAGTTTGGGGCTGTATTTTTCCTGAACCTTTTCAAAAATCAAGATCGCCTCTTTGGCTACCAAACTCTTCAGGATGGGATGGATGGCCTTCACGCCCAGGAGCTGCTCGCAATCCTCGTAATTCAATTCTTCTTTGGTCGCTAATGCTTCCAGGATTTTCTCCTCACGCACATCCAAGGGATAGGGCGAATTCTCCAGATCAAATTCAGGATGGAGTTGAATTTTGCTTTCGGAAGATAGCCGCAAGCCCGAAGGAAGGGCCGCGCCCATCACCTCTCCAATATGGCAACAGTAGTAGGAAGCCATCCACACCCAAAATCGAATTTGTAGGGGATTCACCGAGGGCTGCTCTTCGAGTACATCCAAGACCGGCTTGGCCTCGTAGGCTTGGGGAGGGCTCTGATGTACACGGCCGATGATGCCGGTGAGCACCTTTTTCTTCCCAAACTGAACGAGCACCCGGCAGCCAATCTGAAGTAGGGGCTGAAGGGCTTTGGGTACCTTGTAGGTAAACATTCGAGGAATAGGCACCGGCAAGATGACATCGACGAATTGAGATTCGTCCACGGCTGATGAAAAAGTATGTTCCGGAAATAGCGTGTCCACTCTATTAGTTCAACTGAGGTACCAATGCGCGTGCTTCCTCCACGGTGGCCACAGGTCTGCGGCAACTGCGATTTACACATACGTAAATTAAGGCATTTCCTTCGGCATCCCCCAGCTTTCCTTCCAGAAGAGGGACGCTAGCTGTCGGAGATTCCGACCAGGCCACCACCGCATTCGGCAAGTAGTTGGCTTGCAGCGCCAGCGCTTTTTCCTTTGCCCCCTTGCCCACAATCGCAATCTCTGCTGTGGGTACTAAGCTCTCCAAGTAGAAGTTGGCCCAATTGCATAAAAATCCAGGTTCCTTCAAGATCAGTTCCTTCATCCCACCCAGCATGCGCGCCGCGATTTTTCCATAATTCTCCTCGTAAGTCAGGAGCGAAAGTTGATGAAAGCTGCGTGCAAGGATGGAATTGGAGGCAGGGATGACGTTGTCAAAGAGTTCTTTTTTGTTGGCAATCAATTTTTCCGCACTCGGATCGCTGAAATAAAAGTATCCGTCCTCGGGATCGTAAAAACGTGCCAAAACCACCTCGGCTAGCGTTTGGGCAAATGCCAGGTGTCTTGACAAGCCACTTGCAGAATAGGCCATCAAGGAGGCCTTGATCAAGGCTGCATAGTCCTCCAGGAAGGCCGGAGTGTAGGCCTGTCCATTCTTGTAACTGCGGTACAAGGTTCCTTCTCGAAAGAGCTGGACTTGTACAAAATCTAAATTGCGCAGGGCCATATCCAAAAATTCTTGGTCTCCTGTCGCCAGGTACCCTTGGATCAAGCCTGCGTCGATCAAGCCATTCCAGCCTGCCAGCACCTTGTCATCCTTGCCTGGGTAGATGCG
>CAYNIK010000139.1:0-4050 GCA_964397145.1 uncultured Limnohabitans sp. | reverse complement strand
GATCGAGAGCCATTCATCACCCGCCCATCTTCCACATAGCCAATCGTCTTTCGCGATCCATCCATCACCCGACTTCCATCCAAGTAGCCGATCGTAGACCTAGAGCCATTGGTCACCCGCTCCCCTTCGATATAGCCCACCGTCCGGCGGCTACTATCCATCAGGCGCTGCGCAAGACTTGGTGTGACTCCAAGAGCGATATAAACAAGTAGGAAAAGTAGAAGGTGTTTCATAGATGTAAATGAATAGGATTGTTCCCAATTATACCACTAGCTGAAGTGAAATGTTTACCAATCGGATATGTCAACCGTCCACTGTCAACCGTCGACAGCAATCTATTGCCATCTTTCCTTTACATTCCCCAAATTGAATTTTACCCCAACTTGCTGTGGACCGTGAACCGTCAACTGTTGACGAATCGTCTACCGTCAATCGTGGTTATAGTACGCTTTGTCTCTACATTTACAATCTGCTGTCGACTGTGGACTGTCAACTATTGGCAAAAGATCCAATCAAGGGGATATCCGATACAGGATGATGCGCTTATCAGACTCTGACTTGGTACGAACAATCAGGTCTTTTCCATGCCGGGCTTGAAAATACTGATTGACCGCCTTGATGTACCTGGATCTTCTCACTCTTCTGTAATCCAAACTTTCTAATAAAGAGGTTCCAAATAAATCGTCCAACTGATGTACATCTACCAACAGAACTGGATGAGCAAGTAACTTGGTCACAAGTCGCTCGATATCCTCCACTCCATCAATAGTCCCTTGCTCCTCTGAAGGAGGTAAAGACTCCGCTATTTCAGGTCGTTTTGATCCTCGATTTTTCCTCCACCAAAGCACAGCACCCACTGCCATTAGGAGCGCTAATCCTGCAAGAACAGAAAAATGCCAGTCCTGCATTCCAACGGATGAGGCCTCCTGGGTAAATCGGATTACACCCACTTTTGTGAACTTTTCCAATGGAGCATCTGGAGGTAATAAATACGTAGGATTTCCAAATTTGTCAAAAAACACCGCATTATTCGCTGTAGCAACAGCTACCGCAAAAAAATTAAACTTTCCAAAATTATTATCCTTTGCGAAATAAAGGCTGTTTTCTTTTTTATGGAACAGCAGCAATCCTATATGCGCCTCCAAATGATATAACTGAATTCCAAAGTCTTTCAAATCGAAGGAAGGATAAATCCACTGTGTCGTGGTGGATTGTTTGGGGAAGTCCAATTGCAAGCGACTCCAAGTATGTGTTGAAAAATCAAATACAAAGCCGTTCTTTTCAGATTCAAAAAGGTTAGATGGCTGATGAATGTATTGACCCATCAGGGATAAAATTCGATCCTCTACCACATAAATTCCTACTCCTCCATAATTAGCGGGCGGTGACGTGGCCGAAACAAATTCCCAGCCACCCGTTTGGAAATCAAACTCCAGTAATTCGCTGTGCCCTCTCCAAAATCCATAACGGCCCATGGAATACAATTTCCCTTTGTGAACAAAAAAATGAGCATGACAATTGAAACCCGAACCCGCACCTTTGTATAAATTTTCCCATTGTTCCCCAGACCACCTCAGTACTTCAAACCTACAAGGAATAACAGCAATTAGTTGATCCTTGATTAGAAACAAGGAGATTGGATCTTCTGTAGTGAGGTAAGGTGAGGCAAGCAGTGACTCAACCATCACTTGGGTGATGCCTTGAGGAAGGCTCTCCCAAGCAAATCGTTCAAAGGATTCCGTAGGGTCAATTTGCAACCAATCAAAGGGGGCATAGGTCTGCTTTTCCGTCTGGGCAGAGAGCGTTAGGCAAGAAAAAAATACGCCAATAAAAAATATGATTGCTTTCATGATTAAATGTTTTCCAGCTGATACCTTAACGGAAGAAATCAGAATCAAAATATACTAAAAGGTATTAAAAACTCGAAAAAAGCCGAGGTACAAACTAGAGAAACAAGATTCAATTCATAAAAAATAGAAATCCCCCCTGCAGCGAAAACTACAGTGGGGATTTCCACAAGTTTGAACAAGGAGAAAATGAATATCCTTACTTCAAGCCACCAATCATATCCTCTGGCTTAACCCACTCGTCAAACTGCTCGGAGGTAAGCAAGCCCAAACTCATGGCTGCGGCACGAAGGCTGGTTCCTTCCTTGTGCGCCTTCTTGGCGATGGCTGCAGCATTTTCGTAGCCGATGTAAGGGTTCAATGCCGTCACCAACATCAACGAATTTTCCAAATGCTGCTGAATCATCGGCGTATTGGGCTCAATCCCTACTGCACAATTTACATCAAAGGATACACAAGCATCTCCCAGCAAGCGAGCAGACTGTAGGAAGTTGGCTGCTATGAGTGGCTTGAATACATTCAGTTCAAAATGCCCGTTTGCTCCACCAATGGTAATGGCCACATCATTGCCCATCACCTGCGCGGCCACCATGGTCATCGCCTCTACTTGGGTCGGATTGACTTTGCCTGGCATGATGGATGAACCTGGCTCATTTTCTGGAATTAAGATCTCCCCAATGCCCGAACGAGGACCTGAGGAAAGCATGCGAATGTCATTGGCAATCTTCATCAAGGACACGGCCAACTGCTTCAATGCACCGTGGGTTTCGACCATCCCGTCATGCGCAGCAAGTGCCTCAAACTTGTTGGGTGCTGTCACAAAAGGAAGCCCAGTCAGTTCTGCTATTTTTTTTGCTACCAGTTCTGAATAGCCCTGCGGGGTATTCAAACCAGTCCCCACTGCCGTACCTCCCAAAGCCAATTCGGAAAGGTGCGCAAGGGTATTGTTGAGTGCACGCAAACCATGATCTAGCTGGGCCACATAACCGCTAAACTCCTGTCCCAAGGTAAGTGGAGTGGCGTCCATAAAGTGCGTTCGGCCGATTTTTACCACCTGCTTGAAGGCTTCTGCCTTAGCTGCTAGCGTATCGCGAAGTTGCTTCACACCAGGAATGGTCGTTTCAGCGACCATTTTGTAGGCCGCAATGTGCATGGCCGTAGGGTAGGTATCGTTAGAGGATTGAGACTTGTTGACGTCGTCGTTGGGATGGATTTTCTTCTTGGCATCTTCCAAAGAGCCTCCCAAAAGCACATGTGCTCGGTAAGCAATCACCTCATTCGCATTCATGTTGGATTGGGTACCCGAGCCCGTCTGCCAGACCACCAATGGAAACTGGCTATCGTGCTGCCCCGTGAGGATTTCGTCACATACCTTTGCAATGATTTCCGCCTTGGCGGGTTCCAATACCCCAAGCTCAGAATTGGTCAATGCGGCTGCCTTCTTCAAAATGGCAAAGGCATGAATGATCTCGATTGGCATGCGGTTTTTCTCCCCGCCAATCTTAAAATTATTAATCGAACGCTGCGTCTGCGCTCCCCAGTAAGCCGAAGCTGGAACCTCTACAGGCCCCATGGTATCTTTTTCTATACGGATGGACATGGTAGTCGAAATAAAAGGGTGAAGATTAGGCCACAAAGGTACACCCAAAGTACCTTTTTGCCTACAGCTTGCGCGAGGATTCCACGTTGCTAGACGGAAAATTGATCACTTCTTGAAAAAGTTTTTTGCTAGGCTCCAGCTGCCGATGGAAAAAAAACACCGCCAATGCGTAATTGCCCCCCATTAAGAAAAGGCATGCTGCTCCTCGAAGGAATTGCTGAGATCCCAAAAAGAAAAAAAGGGAAAAGCCAAGCAGTATACCCGTCCAAAACCAAAGGAAAAATCGAGTAGGCGAAAAGAGCTGATACCGGACAAAAAGTATACTGCCACGAGGGGTGTCTTCTACCTTTCCCAAAAGTAATGGAAGAAAATTGTCCCCTTTCTCAATTACTCGAGAAAGGCGAAACCCATTAGCTCCCACTTGTCCATAAAATAGGGGCCTGAGTTCAGGAGGGCCATCGTCCCGAGTACCACGTGTGACTGCCGTCAAACGATCGAGAAGCTCCTCTTTGGACAAGGCGCTGACGAGGGTTTCTCGACCAAAAGGGAGCCAGTTCATGGGTTAGTTAACTGCGATGCAAGAAATTTCCACCTGTACATTTT
>CAYNIK010000138.1:0-4054 GCA_964397145.1 uncultured Limnohabitans sp. | reverse complement strand
GGCTGAGGCTCTCCCCTTTTGCAAGGCGGAATCCTACGGTAAAGTTTCTGGAATCCGGAGAGTTACAAGTAGTCACCAGATCTCCGATGCCAGCGAGTCCCATGACCGAACTGGCTGTCCCTCCCAGTGCTTTACTCAAATGCGCCATCTCCACTATTCCTCGAGAGATCAAGAGCCCTTTTGCATTTTCGCCAAGACCCAATCCCGCCAAAGCCCCAGCAGCTATGGCAATGATGTTTTTGAGCACACCACTGAGCTCTACACCAATGATATCAGCGTTTCCGTAGACTTGAAATTTTTCAGAGCGAAGCAGCCGTTGCCCTTCCTGGATGACCTCGTTGTATTTACTGGCGATTACTGTCGCTGCAGGCTGTCCAGCACTAAGTTCCTTGGAAATATTCGGTCCTGCCAAGCAGCCCACCCGTACGGCGAGGGTTTCTTGCACAATCACCTCGCTCATCGTTAGGATTTGTTTGCGGCGAAGCTTTTTTACCGTATCCCATTGCTCGCCCTCGCCTAGCTCCACGGCCAATCCCTTGGTTCCATGAATAACTAGGTGGTAAGGATGCAAAAAGGGAGCAAATGTGCGCGTTACCTCTAAGAATCCGGCAGATGGGATCATGAAAAATAGAATCCCACAAGAGTTACAAAGTGCTTCTGGGGAAAAAGTAGCACGAATCTTTGGATTCAGGATTTTCCCGGAAGCGCTATGCTGGGTATTGATTTCTTCGACCACTTCCTGTTTGCGGGCATAAACCATCACCTCATTTTTTTCAGCAAGCATGTTGGCAATGGCCGTCCCAAAGCTTCCCACTCCGATTACGCCTATAGGCTGCTGCTTAGAAGAGTTTTTCAAGGCCATACCCATGAAGTCTGTTGTGATAAAAATAGAGCAAGCTCATGTCCTCGGTACTCAAATTTCCAGATGCGTCCTTAATCAGGGGACGTTTGGCATGGTACATGCCCACATTATCCAAACCATGCGCGATGATCTCATCCATCGGGCGATTGAGGTGGGGGGCTGAATCAATTTTACCTTGTGCCTTTAATTCAAAAATTTGGTCTAGAACACGCTGACAAGCAGATTTAAACTCCTCGTAGTTGAGGACCAAATCTTCTTGAGGAAGTCGGATTAAGTCAAATAAATCCAATTTGTCATTTTTTGCCTGAATCAATTCAAAGGCGACAAAAGCAACCAAGTGGGAGCTAAATACCCGATTGATCTTGTGGAATTCCTCGACGATGCGCTTGCCGAGCATTTGAGTGTACTCTTCTTCCCGCTGGGCATCGACAGTCACCTTCCCATTGGACATGAAATATTCCTGGGTATTGACGATTCGACCCCATTTGTCCAAACTATTTCCTTCCTGGTCTACATAATTGCCCATGACATCCATGGCACGACCAATGGAAACCGAAATATCTGACCCTTTGGTAAAAAATTTAAATAGAAACTTCGAAATCTTGTAGGAGGTGGAAAACTCATCATTTTCCTTGTAGTAGCGCTCTTGCCCAGTCTGGCTCAGGTAATCTTGAATGAGTCCTGGAGCCTCCAAGACAAAGTGGTAATTGATGGTCACTGGAACAATAAAAATTTTTCCTGACACATCAGTCAAGCCATTTTGAAAATTCGCGCGCTGGGCCTCAATAGCCGTACTGAGGAGGCCTAACTTCAGTTTGGATTCAATAATTCCACTTCTGGAGCGGGTACCCCCTGGAAAAAATAGGCTGTGGCATCCAAATTGAATGGCCTCTTTGGAGTAGGTTTTCAATGTCTCCAAATACATCATGTTTTTCTTTCTTCGGTCGACCTTGTAGGCCCCCAAAGCATTCATGAAATAGGCAAAAATCGAGATGTTAAACAGGTTGAGTCCTGCACCATAAATAAAGGGAGGCATACCCAAGACGGAAATAATCCATCCGATCAGGATGCTATCCAAATTCGAAAAATGGGTAGGCACCATGACCACCGTGCCTTTTCTAGCCAATTCACGTAGCTGAGCAGTTTGCCCAGTAATTTGAATTTTATCTTGAAGGGTATATTGATTGCTAAACAAGGATCCAAATCCCTTCACCCGAGCAGCGTTGAGGAGTCGAGAAAAGCCATAGGTGACTACTCTTCGGGTAAACTTGTAATGCGAGGCTTTGAAATTAGATGCAATTTCTTCGGAATAACGAGCAGTAATTTTTCGAAGTACTTGCTGGTAGGCCTCCAATTTTTTGGCTTTGCTACCAGAAACCTCAGCATGGATTTGAAGCAAGTTATTTTTCACTTCACTCCAGAAAGGCTCTTCGTCATCAGGATCTACATCCCAAGGATTTTGTTTGATGCGTAGTTTTTCTCGGTAGAGTGTCGTCTCTAGTTCTTCTTTGAGTATTTCAGGGTTTTTACCAATCAGGTTTAAAATCCGTTCTTCCGAAAGGGCTCCCACCTTCTTGACAAATTCCTTCCGCTCGCGAGCAAGCTTAACCACAGGCCATTCGTCTTTTTCAGGCAAAATGGGAGCGTATTGGTGTTTGATGTAGTTCTCCTCCAAGTGGTCGTTCTGTTTTTAAAAACTCCCAAAGATAAGCAAAAAGGAACTGTGGGGCTCTAAATTATTCGGAGGGATCTTTCTGTGGGATAGATTTCATAAAAATCATCACTACTACCGTCGTCAGCAAACCCATCCCTGCTGCAAAAAACACAGACATAGTCGTGTAATTCATCAGATTGAAATGAGCTTCGGCCTCCTGCAAAGTCATTTCCCCGGCGGTGACCGTCAACTGAATGATGTTGGCAAAATAATTCGGAGAAATCAGGCTATGGGAGATGTATTGGCTCAAAGGAGTAAGCAGCACTACCACAAGGGTAATTACCAAACCAGAAAGGAATCCTTGTAAAAAGGTCATCCTCCCTCGGTAGGTTTTTTTCTTTTTCTCCCAAAGCGCTATCACATAAATAAAAATCGCCAGTGGCGCATACAAAAGGGTGTAGGTGGCATGCTGCTCGATCAAGCGGTCGTGCCAACCTAGACTTTTCTCTAAAACCATCCAGGCCAAGCCTGACAGAAAAAACAGAAAACCCCATTTCAATTCGATTGAGAACTTTTTCATAAGTACTAGGTAGAGAAAAGTGAAAGTAGGGATTAATTTACGAAAAAATTGGAAACGTTTTCACTGCTGTGCAGTTGATAGAAAAGGAAGCGCTTTAATTGTTGTCCATGCCAAAAAGCGTGGTATTTTTACAGCTTTCAACCGTGATGAAACTAGACCTCAAACACATTCAAGTCCCCATTGAGTCCGAGATGGCTCAGTTTGAACATAAGTTTAGGGACTTTATGAAAAGTAAGGTCAAGCTGCTCGACCATATCACCCACTACATCGTCAAGCGAAAGGGAAAGCAAATGCGCCCCATGTTTGTATTTTTGACAGCGGGGGTTTGTGGCCAAATCAATGAATCTACCCATAGAGGAGCTGCCCTCATTGAACTTTTGCATACCGCTTCACTGGTTCACGACGATGTAGTCGATGATGCCAATTACCGCAGGGGATTTTTTTCTATCAATGCACTCTGGAAAAATAAGATTGCCGTGCTGGTTGGAGACTACCTCCTTTCCCGAGGCTTACTCCTTAGCGTAGAGCACAACGACTTTCATCTTTTGCGGATCGTTTCCAATGCCGTACGTGAAATGTCCGAGGGGGAGCTGCTCCAAAGCTACAAGGCGAGAAAGCTGGACGTAGAAGAGGAGGTTTACTACCAAATCATCCGTCAAAAAACTGCCAGCTTGATTGCTTCCTGTTGCTCCGTGGGCGCCTCTAGTGTCAGCACAGACGAGGAAGCCATCCAACGGATGTGGAATTTTGGGGAAAAAGTAGGGATGGCCTTCCAAATCAAAGATGACCTTTTCGATTATGGAGAGGATGAAATCGGCAAACCACTGGGAATCGATATCAAGGAGAAAAAGATGACCCTTCCACTCATCTATGCGCTTCGAAATGCGGATTGGTTGGAAAAAAAGAAAATCATGTACCTCATCCGCAACCGCTCTGAAGACAAAAAAGCAGTGAACGA
>CAYNIK010000137.1:0-4116 GCA_964397145.1 uncultured Limnohabitans sp. | reverse complement strand
TGGCACCTGTACACGCAGATGACCGACTTCCTGAAGCGCAAATTGTAAACAGTGAAAAATCCGAAAGTCACCCTTTCGGATTTTTTTTTGGTTCAGTTAAAAATTCTGTTCTTAGTGAAGCATTGCCCAAAAGAGGAAATAGTTTCTGTCATTTGTGAACTAATAAACAACATTGACGTATACCCCCTAAATGATTCCAAAAGTGGAATAGTACTACACCTAAACCAAAGTCCTATGAAAATTCTGATTTTCTTCCTTGCAAGTACATTTTTTGCAACCTATTCCTTTGGACAAAGCGCCTTTAAACGGAATGACGTTTATTTTGAGGCAGGCGGCAATGGTCTTTTTTCTTCTATTAATTACGAGCGACAACTGACAAGCCAACCCGGGCTTGGGATTAGAATTGGGTTGGGATTTTATTCTGAAAATGCATTTTACTTGACCATCCCTACCGGTGTGAATTACCTTTTCAAATTGAAAAACGACAACTCCTTTATTGATGCTGGACTCGGGGCAACCTGGACGCGTAACAATGGGGAATTGTTTAGCGACTCAAACCCTTCCAATGGGGAACATTTTGTAAGTTTTGTACCCAGTATCGGTTACCGGAAGCACACGGCAAACGATGTCATGTGGCGCATCAGCCTAGCCCCTGTTGCCAATAAATATGGACTGGTTCCATGGCTTGGCTTGTCATTGGGAAAACGGTTTTAATAGTAATTACGCTATTCAGCAACGGGGGTAATTCAAAGGCTAGGCTTACAGTTTAGAAATAATGATAATAATCCTTCCCCTAAGCATTACCCCCAGTTTCTGAATGGGCTGATTTCTATTTTTATTGTTTGGTAAGTGGCTTTTTTGACTTTTAAAAAAGACCTCTTTTTCTAAAAAAGTGGTAAATTCCCAAAAAGCGAAAAAATGAAAATCATTCTTGAACTACCTGAAAAACCAGAACTTAAAAATTTGGACGTTACAGGATACCTAATCGCCAAACTTTACCAAGATGGGCTCCTATCTGCTGGACAGGCCGCTCAGGTTTTAGGGATCTCACACAAAAAGTTCTTGGAAAGTTTAGGGGGTTTTGGCGTTTCGGTATTCAGTGAATCGGCGGAAGATTTTTTGAGTGATGTGAAAAATGCTTAGTGTCATCCCAGATACAAGTTGTCTTATTCTTTTAACTAAAATAGAAGCCCTCCAGTTACTTTCCTTGATGTATGGAAAGGTTCTGATTCCTGAAATTATAATTAAAGAATTCAAGGAAACTCTTTCAATCCCACACGAGATTATCAATTGCCAAAACCCTATCCTGCTTAAAAAATTAGAGAATCAACTAGATTCTGGTGAAGCCGCTGTTATCTGTGCTGGGTTAGAACAGAAAGAAGTAATCGTAGCCATTGATGATTTAAAAGGGAGAAAAATGGCGGCTAGTTTTGGATTAAATGTTACGGGCACTCTTGGAATTTTAGTTAAAGCAAAGAGAAATGGCCTCATCCCTATTTTGGAACCTCTAGTTGAAAAATTAATTCACGTCGGGATTCGAATTTCTCCAGAGGTCCTAGAAGTGATACGAAAAGACTATCCTTAAGCAATCTTTATCTGATCCAAGTAGAACTTCATGCGGCTATGTTTTCTGGCTAGAAATTCAATCTTCTCAATTTGATCGAGCTTGTGGTTGTAGAATACCTCCACGTACTCATCCCCCAGTAAATATAAATTGACTTTGTGTCGGTAGTAACGGATAGCCACCACAAAGCTGCCCTCCAGGTAGAGGGTTTTGATTTTTTGTGAAATCGATAGACGGCTAAACTCTTCTTTACGCATGTTTACTGAATAAATTAGACTTAAATCTACGCAAAACAGGCAGGAATTTGGTCTCGAAACAGCAAATACTCGACAAAAAAGCCCTCTTTCGGAGGGCTTTTTTGATTATCCTTTTTTGTGAGCATCTGCTTTTGTACCAAGACCCAGAAAACACCAGTTGTTGAAGTTCAAGTAAATGAGCTATGGACCGTGGACTGTCGTCTGTGGACGATTCTTAATGTGCCGCTGTTTGGAAGTCTTTGATCGCTTCGCCAAAATCCAGTACAGGAACTTGCTTCACCTCATTCGCAACAATGCTCACTCCTGCTGCTGAGCGATAGCCACCGGCACAGTGAATCAATACAGGCTTATGCTGTGGAATTTCATGCGCTCGTTCTCGGAGTTCAGGTAGGGGAATATTCAAGGCTCCCTCAAAAATCGGAGTGCCAGAATGTTCATCTCTGCTTCGAATATCTACTAAAGTATAGTGGGAGGGGTTAGCCTTAAATTCAGCTAAGTCAAAAGAAGTTCCTTTTGCCGTCATCCCTGCGGGATTGACTACGGCACCAGCAACACCTGCTTCGTAGCCGATTTTTGCTGTTTTTTGAATCAAAATTTCGAGTTCAGCCGCGGTATCCGCCACCAAAAAGAATTTCTCTTCTGGACCCACAATGGAACCCAGCCAGGTTTCAAACTTCCCACCATTCATGATATTGATTGCTCCAGGATTATGCCCAGCCACAAATGAAGCTTGCTTCCGGGTATCGACCACCAAAGCCCCGGTAGGAAGAGTCGCACCCTGAGTCAAGGTCGGTACTTGGGAAATAGAATACTGATAGGCAGGTGCGCCTTGCTTGTTTAAGTCTACATCGTATCCAAAATACTTCGGAATGTAAGGCTGGCCTTGGAGCAGTGTGTCTACAAAGGTTTGCTCGTCTTGAGCTGCAAAGGCCCAATTGGTAGCGCGTTGCTCTCCGATGGTGGATTGACGTGCACTACTCAAATTTTTTCCACAAAGGGATCCAGCTCCATGGGCAGGGAAAACCAAGACCTCATCTGCCAAAGGTTTCAATTGCTGCTGAACCGTATGGTACATCATTTTGGCCAATTCCTCCCGCTGTGCGGTCAGGTTGCCTGCCTTCTCGCGAAGATCTGGTCGTCCCACATCCCCAATAAATAGCGTGTCTCCGGAAAATAAAGCATGGTCTTTGCCTTGCTCATCTCGAAGTAGAATACTGATGGAATCAGGCGAGTGTCCAGGCGTATGAAGGGCGTGCAAGGTGATTGAACCCAGAGGCAGTACATCTCCCTGATCAAACGACTGGTGGGGGTAAGTTGCCCCTACCAGTTTTGACACATAGATGGTAGCGCCTTCATGGACATGAAATTCCATGTGGGAACTCACAAAATCTGCGTGGGGGTGGGTTTCAATGACTGCAACGACCTGCCCGTTATGGGATTTTGCAAAGTCCCGATAGGCTTGTGGATTTCGTCCTGGATCTACCAAAGCTATTTTTCCTTGGCTCAAAATCGCATAGCTGGCATGAGCTAGACCTTCGTCATAAAACTGCTGAATGTGCATAAAAAAGAGAAACTAATTAGTGTTGAAGTAAAGATACAACCCGAAGGGAGACTGTATGCCTATCTCTAAAAGGATTTATTTAATAAGCGGATTCTTTTGAATTTACTCAGTTGAGAAGTAAACTTGAAATTGAAAAAAGAAATTCCATTGAAACGAATTCATTTTCCTTCTGCTACCTATTTTTTATCCTGTGCAATCGCCATGCTTTTTTTAGCTAGTTGCAGTAGCAGCCGAAGGGTAGCCAACTCCTCTCCTGAGTTTACCATCATCCAAACCGCCAAGTCCTACCGCGGGACACCCTATCGCTATGGAGGGACGACACGCGCTGGCATCGATTGTTCTGCCCTCGTGTATCATGCCTTTGCTGCCGCTGGGGTTCAACTTCCAAGAACATCCACAGAGCAAAGTAAGCTTGGTAAAAAGATCCCCGAAGGGAAAATTCTTCCTGGAGACGTTTTATTTTTTGCCACGGGAAAAAAGAAAAAAGAAGTATCCCATACAGGAATTGTAACTGAGGTACAAAAAAAAGAAGTTCGTTTTATTCATGCGTCCACTTCACGGGGAGTTACCGAAGACTACCTCAGCAACTCGTATTGGACCAAGGCTTTTCTGTTTGCGAAGCGGTTAGAGACAAAGTAATTGAAGGTAGGAAACCAAAATTGAGACAGTCCCCTATTTCCTAGATCAATTCTGAATAATTTTTCCAAATATCCTTTGGTTTCAGCCTTTTCTAA
>CAYNIK010000136.1:0-4140 GCA_964397145.1 uncultured Limnohabitans sp. | reverse complement strand
CATCTGCCGCTGCTTATCCTCCTGGGACTGTACACTGTAATCCGCAAAACCGAACTGCTGTAGTGGAAGTAACAAGTCCTGGAACTGGACGAGTTTGGATGGATCGCAATTTGGGTGCTGAGCGAGTGGCAATCTCTAGCACAGATGACTTGGCATTTGGGGACTTGTACCAATGGGGTAGAGGAGCGGATGGGCACCAATGTCGGAATTCTAATACGCAAACTGGCCTTAGTAACAATAGAGATCAACCTGGTCATAGGAATTTTATTCTTGCTCCTAATTTTCCCAATGATTGGCGAAATCCGCAAAACAATTCACTTTGGCAAGGAGCTAATGGAATCAACAATCCCTGCCCTCAAGGATTCAGAATACCTACTATTCAAGAATTTGTAGATGAAAGGAGAAGTTGGAATAACAATTCAAGTGCTGCGGCATTTAATTCAGCCTTAAAGCTACCTTTGGCGGGTTTTCGGGACCCAAGTGGTGTGGTCTCTCTAGTTGCAGAGGGCTCCCCTTATGGGTTTATTTGGTCAAGCACTGTAAGTGGTGGATCTAGCACAAATGATGCAGAAGCTTTTGCATATTACCCTGCCCGTGCCTTTGAAAATCCCTATGCACGTGCAAGAGGCTATTCGGTTCGCTGTATCAAGAATTAATTTGGGAGGGGGTTTTTTCAGCACCTAGTGTTCAAATCGTCTCGCTTTTGGATACTTTTGAATGTTTTATTTACTAGCAGCATCCCAATGAAAGCAAACCTAGTTCTCTTGTCTTGTTTATTTTTTTTGGTGGGTTCCTCTATTGCCCAGACTTTGTCTGGAACCTTTCCTTCTTTAGCCAATCAAACCCTTACCCTAGAAGGAACAAAGGGATTTGATACCTATGCCATTGGTAGTGCTAAAGCGGATGGAAAGGGGCAATTTTCGTTCACCTATTCTCCCCAAGATTATGGAATCGCCTTTCTTTCTGGGGAAGACAAAAAGCCTTTTGTGGTGATTTTGGAGAAATCTGGGGTAGGCTTGGAAGGACAAGTGCTCAGCGAAGCGAACAGCATCCGAATTTTGGAAGGGCAAGAGAACCGCTGGTTTGAACAGTATACTCAGGAGCAGGGAAAACGAGAGCAGGCCTTAAGTGCCTGGGCGTATCTGCAAAATTTGTATCAGAATGACCCGTTTTTTGCATCGCAGCAGGTGCCCAATCAAGCCATTGGAGCAGAGGTCATTCGACTTCAGCAGGAGGACGGACAATTTATCAATGCGCTTCCTGTAGAAAGCTTCGCCCGTTGGTTTTTGCCCATTCGAAAACTGATAAGTTCCGTAGGAGCCATTGCGCAGTACAGGACTTCCGAACTCCCACAAACCATTGCTGCCTTTCGTGCGCTTAATTATTCAGATGCACGTTTCCAGAAGAGCGGACTTTTCCGAGATGTGTTTGAAAGCCAGTTCTGGTTACTAGAAAACTCTGGGGGGACACTAGACGAGGTCTATGAAAAAATGGAAGTTTCAATTGATGTCATATTATCTAGTGTAGAAAAGAATGAACCCCTCTACAACGAGGTGACTGCCTACTTGATCGAACTTCTGGAACGACGTAGCCTGACTAATGCGGCAGAATACTTGGCGCTTACCGTACTTCAGCAAAACAAAGTGCTGATCCAGCCGAGGTTGGCAAGGCAACTAGAAGGCTATCGCGCAATGAAAGTGGGAACAACTGTTCCAGATATCCAATTTGCTGGCGATATCCTGCTTCAAGGTAAGCCCATTCCCTATCCTACCCGCTTGTCTGAAGTGAAAGCCCCTTACCGCCTGGTGATTTTTGGTGCCAGTTGGTGCCCCGCTTGTTCAGAAGCAATGGGGGAGTTGATTCCTTTGTATGAAAAATGGAATAAGCTTGGTCTAGAGGCGATTTTCGTTTCTCTAGACACAGATCCAACAGCTTTCAAAGCCTATTCGGAGGGCATGCCATTTATTGCGTATTCGGATTACAAGAAATGGGATACACAGGCTGTTTCGGATTATTATGTAGCCAGTTCCCCGTCTTTTTACCTAATCGACCCCTCTGGTCAACTCCTGTTACGACCACAGTCTGTCAAGCAAATCGACGCTTGGGTGGACTGGAAGATGGGGAAATAGTACAAAGTACCAAGTACTAAGTAGCCACCGCGGCTGGCAGGGGAAATACGGGACTGTAGTTAATGTCGAATCCTGAACTCCGATTGAAGAAATGAGAAGTAGAGATTCGTAGTAGGAAATGAATTCTACTCAGAAAGTACCTTGTACAATCTTGGTTCTTGTATCTCGCCTCTTGCTTTAAAAAAACTTAAAATTTGTAATCAAAGCACTTCAATACACGATCCCGCTGACCTCTTCGTTTTTGGTTGCCGGCTAAAAATTGGTAGCGGAGGGAAAATTCATGAGATCCTTTGGTATTGGCACCCACTTGAGAAATCATCCAGTCGTAGGAATAGCCTAAAATCACTCCATTTTGGAGTGGAACTCCAAAAATTCCAATCAGTGATTCGTAATTTTTCAAATCATTTTTACCCATCAGGCCACGAAATCCCAAACCAAAAATAAAAGAGTCATATTTTGTTTGTGCGCTGAGGTCCAACTGTGAAAAAACTCCTTGTTTTTTGAAGTTCCCCATGAGGGAAAAGTACCTATCCCGATCATTGCTCCAATAGCCTGCGGAGCCTAATTCTTTTTCCCATCCAGCCTGTATCCCGTATTTGATGGGTAAAAATTCAAACTCACTGTAGGTTGAATTGAGCATTTTTGGATTATTTAAGTGGTGCCCACTAATTCCAATCCAAAAATCTGGGTTGGCATACATCACACCCACTCCTAAATCCAAATAGCCAAAAGGGTCCAATTGCTCCAACATATCAATGGAGTTGGGGTTAATGGTCCGATTGAATACATCAATTTGATCTCCATAGATCAAGTTTTCCAAATTCCCACTTCTCCTCGCATAGGTTATTTGGGTACCCATTCGAAGGCTAGCAAAATTGGATAGCTTGAGGCTGTAGGCATAGAGCACACTTAGTTCGGTGGTATTTAAGCTCATGTTTTCCTCGTTATACGAATTGGCAACCAAACCAATTCCACTTTGAAGATCAAAACTGTAGTGATCAATAAAGGCCGAGTACCCATTGAAATCGAAATCGAGACCTGGCCATTGCTTTCGGTAATTCACTCCCATCCGGGTTAATTCACTGGACCCAGTTAATGCTGGATTCAGGTTTAGTGGTCCAGAGTAAAACTGTGAAAAGTGAAAATCTTGCGCCATTACTTCGGGTGCAAGTAGTATGCTGAAAAGTAGAATAAGTATCTTTTTCATAATTTACCTGCCTAAGTAGAATACAGATGATCTGTCAAACACACGTCCATCCAAGGTTGTGTACCTAACTTTGCAGACATAGTTGCCAATAGGGGCTTTGCCTCCATTGTATTTTCCGTCCCATCCTTTCGATTCCAAATCTTTAGATTCAAAAAGCAATTCTCCCCACTTATTCATGATGAGCACATGAATATCTTTGATGTAGATGAATTTGGGGTAGAAGTGGTCATTTACACTATCGTCATTCGGAGTGAAGACATTCGGAAATTCAATGTAATGATCTGTAATGATTATTTCTTTGGAAATACTTACCACGCATCCATCCAAATCTCTCAACTTCAATTCAATTAGGTAGGTACCAGCCTTGGCATAGGTATGTTTGGGTTCCCATTCTAAGCTAGTTGTTCCATCTCCAAAATCCCAAGAGACCTCCTTGTATTTGCCAATGCTTAAATTGTCAAACTGCACCTCGAAGTTGACCAAATTCTCGTAAGAGAAATCAAAGGATGCAGAGCTGTAATCAAATTCAGGCACCAAGGGATCTGTTTCAATGACTTCCATTCGCTTGGTTTGAATACAACCACGAGCATCTGTGACGGTCACAATAAATACGCCCAATTCTTGGGTGTCCATGGTCAAGCCTGCATTGGTTTGGGTACCTCTATTCCAGCTGACTGTATAAGGAGCGACGCCTCCAGTGACAGCTACTTTGAAGTTGGACTTGAGTCCTCTTGGGTTACATACTCTTTCAGAAGTTCGTGCCACACTTACTTCCAAAGGTAGTGGACGGATTACGGTGAACTG
>CAYNIK010000135.1:0-4172 GCA_964397145.1 uncultured Limnohabitans sp. | reverse complement strand
TGCCAGATGTAGGACCTTATGACAAGTATGCCATCATGTGGGGATACAAGCCTATTTTAAGTGCTAACAGCCCAGAAGAAGAACTTCCTACCTTGAACCAGTGGATTCTGGACAAGAAAGGTGATCCGGTGTACCGTTACGGTCGTCAAGGCAATAGCTACGACCCAACCACCCAATCCGAAGATTTAGGAGACAATTCCGTGACTGCCTCTGAATATGGTATCAAAAACTTGAAGCGTATCCTACCTAATTTGATGGAATGGACTGCAGAAAAAGAGAAGCCTTTCAAAAATTACGATGACCTGGAAGAAATGTATGGTCAGGTAATTGGTCAGTTTAACCGCTACATGGGCCACGTAAGAACCCACGTAGGTGGGGTGACTGAGGTCTACAAGTCTGCGGGTCAAGGTGAGGCCGTGTACACACACCAAACCAAAGAAATGCAAAAGGCGGCAGTTGACTTTGTCAATAAGCAACTTTTCGCTACCCCAACTTGGTTGATGGACGAAGCCATCATTTCCAGAATCGAAGACTTCGGTGCGCTTGAGCGTATCCGTGGCATTCAAGTAAGTACCTTGAACGGAATTTTGGAGTGGGGTAGATTGGGTCGAGTAATCGAAAACGAGGCCTTGAATGGTGCACAAGCCTACAAGATCACCGAATTATTCGATGATTTGAGAAAAGGCATTTGGACAGAGCTAGCTGCTGGAAAAACCATCGACGTGCACCGCAGAGCCTTGCAGCGTGCGCACATCGAGCGATTGGAACTTCTTTTGACAGGAAGTGTAGCTCCACTCCCTGCTCAGTTTAGAGGCTTTGCAGGTGCACAAATCAACGCATCGCAATCGGATATTCGTCCAATGGCACGCGGAGAATTGAAGACGCTACAAAGTCAAATCAGAGGCGCCATCGGCAGAACCACTGACCGCATGAGCAAACTTCACCTTGAGGATGCCAACGAGCGCATCAACAAGATCCTGAAGGAATCTTCTGGAGAGTAAATTAGAAAGGGCGCCAAGTTGGCGCCCTTTTTTTCTCTACCTGATTTTTTGTTACTTTGAAAATCAATACTTAACCCATGGCCACTCCTCTCCAAATCTTACAATCGCATCGCCTGCGCATCACAGATTGCCGATTGGTGATTATTCAGGAGTTCCTGGACAAGAATGTTGCCCTTTCACATGCAGATCTGGAAGACACGCTCAACAAGAAGTTTGATCGGGTGACCATCTACCGTACGCTCAAAACATTTTTAGAAAAAGACCTTATCCACAAGGTCCTCGATGACAGCGGAGCTACCAAGTATGCTTTTTGCAGTCATGGTGAAGCGATGCATGTGCACAATCACGAGCATGTGCACTTCAAATGTGAAAAGTGTGAGGAGACTACTTGCCTAGAAGACATTTCCTTACCTGTAATCCCTCTTCCAAAGGGATTTCAGAAAAAAGAGATGAACCTGCTTGTACAGGGGATCTGCGAAAAATGTCATTAATGCGGGGTACGGCCCACTTACTCTGATTCTACCAGTTCCTGTTGAGGCCAGGTGACCCCTGGAGGCAAGTCTAGTATAGGTGGCTCTGTTGCCGATTTTTCCCCCATACCCCCATCAGATCCGGAGGATTTTTTTCGCCGTATTTTGGTCCAAGCCCCCAAAAAGTAACTCAGCAGCACATAGGCTAGGCCACAAAGAAGAAAGTCAATCAGCGTGGGACTCATGGCTAATTTTTTAGAAAAGGTACGTGATTCAAGCAAAAATTCAAGGGGTGAACCAAGGGAAACGGAGAGATTGGGAACAATGCATTTGCTTAATCAATGGGATAGGTGGATATTTGCTCGCAAAACCTACGAAGTCATGATTATCAAAACCAAAAAATACCAACTTCCCACTACCACCTACATCAAAATGGGACTTGTTTCCATTCTTAAAGAACAGTGGTGGGTTATCTTGATTGCTTTGGCAATCTGTTGTGGCTATTTCTGGATCGATTCATTCTGGTGGTTTTTTGGAGCAGTACTGGCCTATGGCTTGTATGTCTTATTTTGGGCCATCCAATTCACAGGCGTCACTCAGATGGAGCAAAACAAGCCCATTTTCCAAAAAATGGCTTACGAAATCGACAGTAGACAAATCCTAATGAAAGTAAATGCCAAGGAAGGCATGCCCGTGCAATGGAACATGATCAAGCGGGTGAGCATCACCAAGGACGCCTTTGTCCTTTACCTTTCGAAGGCGCAATTTATCCACCTCCCCTTCCGAATTTTCAATTCGGATAACGACAAGAAATTCTTGGAAGCCATTCTAAAAAGAAAAGAGTTGATCTAAAGCACCCAGGCTGGCCCAATTGAGCCGGCCTTTTTTTCACCCTTTTTTCGAGCCTGCTCATGCAACTCAAACTCATCGTCTTAGGCAAGACCGATAGCAAAGCCATCCAAGAATTGATCCAAGACTACAGCACGCGCCTGGGGCACTACATCCGGTTTGAATTGGAGGTCATCCCAGACCTGAAACAAAGCAAGTCCCTTTCGGAAGCGCTTCAAAAAGAAAAAGAAGGGGAACTCATCCTCAAAAAACTCCTTCCTGCTGATGAATTGATTTTATTGGACGAGCGGGGCAAGTCCTATTCTTCCCTGGAGTTTGCCGACTTTTTACAGAAGAAGATGAATAGCGGGCTCAAGCAACTGGTTTTCGTCGTGGGGGGTCCGTATGGCTTTTCAGAGGCCGTGTATTCAAGGGCCCATGGTAAAATCTCCCTTTCCAAAATGACGCTATCCCATCAGATGATCCGCCCATTTCTTATCGAACAAGTGTACCGGGCCATGACTATCCTCCGCAACGAGCCCTACCACCACGAGTAGGTTTGTAAATTTTATGATTATACGCTTTTTCACCACTAACCAGAGAAAAAAGGTTTGAGGTCCAATTAAGTTAGCGGTGGACCGTGGACTGTCAACTGTTGACAAATTTTTGCCCACGGCTAACGGTCCACTGTCAACAGCCGAGTCATGGTATGACACGGCCTAGAATCTTAATGTAAGTACGATTATTTGTAACGGATTGTAATTGACTGTGGTCTGTAGACAGTCGTCTGTGGACGATTTTAAATTACCTCAATGTTAATTTTTTAGTCTTTTTTTTGCTCAATGTTAACAAATTGTTAACTTTCATCCATTCAGTTAACATTGGCTTGATGGACTATGAAAAAAATACTCCCTTTCTTGCTCTTCACTCTGGGAGTCGTATTCCTTGGCTTTAGTCAAGAAAACGCGGCTCAGACTGCTATTTCTAGTATTTCTGAACAAAATCAATCGAGTCAATCGGCATCATTTTTTCTCTTTTTGGAGGAATCTGAAAAAACTCCTGCATCCACAAATTGGGAAGCCCTTCAACTGGAATTGGATGCCAAAGCCGCAAAAAAACTCGATTCCCTCTCGCTATTGCGCGTAATTTTTCAAAAAACTCACCAGCGCTTATTGAAAGATTACACCCAACATTCCTCCTTTGCTGACCTATTGGAAACAGGTGCCTACGATTGTGTCAGTGGCTCAGCTGCACTTGGACTTTTATTGGATCGCTATGGTTTTACTTATGAGGTAGTAGAAACAGATTACCATGTATTTATCCAGGTATACCTAGATGGAAAGACGCTCATTCTTGAAAGCACTTTGCCTGTTGGCGGAATGATTACTGCACCTTCGGCAGTGAGTGACTACCTAGCTGCTTACCTGAATGAAGGAAAGCCCGTAGCGCGAAATATCAATGAAGGTCTTGCAGGTACCCGAGTAGATGCCTCAGACAATAGCATCTTCCGCAAAGTGAATTTGACCGAATTGGCCGGCTTGCAGCATTACAATGAGGCCATCGTACATTTCAACAAGCAGGAATACCGCCAAGCCATCGACTTACTTTCTAAAGCCTTGGCTCTCTATCCATCCGAACGAATCGAAGGATTGAAAGACCTAAGCATAGATCTGGCCTACCATACCTACGGCGTAGATATCCGTAACTAGTCTTTTTGAAAAATTGGCGAACTGAGATTAATGATGGTGGTGGTGACCATCCGGACCATGCGCATGTCCATGCTCGATCTCTACGGGAAGCGCTTCTCGGATACTTACAATTTTTCCGTCAAATTGAAGATCTAATCCTGCCAAGGGGGAGTTGAAATCCAAGT
>CAYNIK010000134.1:0-4176 GCA_964397145.1 uncultured Limnohabitans sp. | reverse complement strand
AAATTCCTGCTACCCACGAAGCCTTTGCGCCATTGGTGGCGGTAGTACCGTTGCAACTCTTTTCCTACCACATCGCGGTAATGCGTGGTTGCAACGTGGATCAACCTCGAAACTTAGCGAAGTCAGTAACGGTGGAGTAATTCTTCCTATTGGAGAATTCAACTCCCACCTATTTCGGCCGGTAATTCTACATGGAATAATTGGCTCTTTTTGAGTAGATCAAACGTGCAGTGTGAAACATGTTTCAAACTATGCACGAAAGTAGAGTCCAACTTTAAATTTTCATTGCACATGAAAAAACTATGTATTTCCTGTTTTATCGCAGTTTCCTTCTTGGTTTCCTGTTCTTCTCCGGAGAGTAATTCTGCTAAGGATGTAGCTGTGATTCAGGATTCGACCGAGAAAAGCGCAGGAAGTGAAGTAGCCTATCAGCTAGACAGTGCCCTAAATGAAAGAGCTTCGCGCTTAGCGGGGAAGTCAATAGGCAATGAAGCTTCAGGGGCAAACAGTTTGGTACAGACCATGAATACCAATTGGGACCTAGTGGTGAAGGAGAAGTTTGTTCCCATCAAAAATTGGCGTCAGCAGGAAAACATCAGTTCATACTTTGGCAAATCGCACGGTGTTTTTTATCCATTTAGTGGACCGGACTTCCCGTTTGTGACCTCGTTTTACCCAGACGCCGAAATTTACATTTTAGTGGGCCTGGAAGAGGTGGGAAATATGAATTCAACCATGTTTTCTTCCAATCCGGATTACAATGAGTTTATTTCCAATGCGGGTAAATTCTTTTATTTCTCCAACAAATATGGGTTTTTCCGTACCAACGATATGGAAGAACAATTTAAGGAAAAGGGAGTGGTTGATATTTTAGGATTCTATTTGAAAAAATTCGATTCTAAGTTTATCTCGATGAAATTGTTGAAATGGGATAATGAACTTGGGGCACCTCGAGAATTGAAGAAAGATGAAAAGGCAGATGTGTGTAGCATCGAATTCTTAAATCAGAACAACGCCTATTCCCAGTTGTATTATTTTCAATTTGATCTTTCCGATTCGGGAATTCAAAAAAACCCAAATTTCCTGAAGTGGGTACAAGAAAAAATGAAGGGTAAAGATATGGTCAGCTTATCCAAAGCCGCGTCCTATCTGATGCATCGAGAATTATTTTCCTCTGTTTCCACCTTTATTTTAGAGAACTCTAAGTTGCAAATTCAGGATGATTCAGGTCTTGATTTTAGAAAAATCCAGAGCTCGAACAGGAAATACAAATTGTATGGAAACTATACCAAGACAATTCCCCTGTTTAGAGATCGATTTATCCCTGAATTACAAGAAAAGTATACGGGATCGGATGTAAAACCATTGCCGTTTAAAATGGGCTATTCATCAGCCCATGGGGAAACGAACCTGCAGCTGATTTATTGATCCTGGGGTTGGATTGATTTAAAAAAGCGGAGAACTGCATCTACTTCACTATCCCAGTAGGAGTAGGTGTGGCCCTGGTTATCTGGAAAATTGGTGACTATTCGTAGTGTAGGATTTACAGTTTTCAATGCTTTCACGAAATCCGTGGATTGAATGGGTGGACATACCGTATCCTGTTGTCCATGGCCGATGTAGAGCGGCACGGTAAACTCTTTTGCGCGGTTTGAGATATTGTTATCTCCGTTCCATAATTCAGGGAATTTGGAGAAAGGGCCAAGCGAATTGATCATCAAGGCATCATTTTTTTGGAGCAAAGGATTGAAATCGCCAGATAGAGCGGCTGCTCCTGAGAACATTTCTGGGTTTTCTAAAGCTAGAATTGCTGCCCCCCTACCTCCGGTGGATAATCCCAACACAAATACTTGGTTTTCGGGTGAAAGTAAGTCTGTAGCGAATAAGGAATGCATGACAGCATCCATTAACCAGGATCTGGTTGGATAGTCCTTGTAGTCTGCTCTTGTTTGGGGGTAGTATTCTTTTAAATATAGGCTGCGTTGCATTTCCACAAACACTAAATCAAAGCCTTGTTCTTTTGCTTTTTTACAAAGCCCCGTCTTTTCACACCATTCGGTAGCTTTTAGATTCCATCCTGGCAAAACCAAAATGCTTGCTTTTGATGAATCCGCGTACTGAATCTGTACGGGTACGGGTCTTTTGAAATAATAGTAGGTAAGTAGGGTGTCTTTCTTACCGGAGAATTCCCATGTCTTGGCTTCTTTTTTTGATTCCGCCTTGATTCCTTTTGAGGAATGGATGAGGAAACCTAGGAACATCAAAAAGACCAGTAGGAAAGATGTTTTATTCATAATCAGCCTTCAGATTTAAAGCGTCTTCTAGTTGGCAGGCAATAATCCTCCTGTTTTTCATTACATAGATAGTCAATCTTTCCTCAGCAATAGGTAGTTCTAGGAGCAAACATTAGCTGAAGTTCCCTTTGGCAGGTGTTTTCATTTCAACTAGTGGAATTTTAAATTTTTTCGAACAATCCTACCCTAGAAAAATCCTTTATTTTTTGATTTATCACAAGCGATAAGCATAGGGAGGTTTTAATTCAAAAATGGTCATTCGAGACCAAAAACGGCATTTTTAAACAATTTCAAAACTATGTATCAATACGTAACATGCCAAATAGCACCTAAAAAACACGAAAAAATTTAGAGGCTTTTTCTCCCTGCCGTAGTTTAGATAAAAGTTGTCATAAGGCTTTTTGTTTATTTTTTTTTGGAGGGGAGTCACGGTTTTCCCCTCCTTTTTTATGACCACTTTTTTCAGTAAACTTGAAAAGGAAGCAATTCTCAGCAATCGAATGTTAAAAATAAGGGTACTTTTTTCCATCCTACTTGCCTTACTGCTGACTTCTGTGGGTAGGGCTGTTGACTTCAATTGGTTTAGTACATCTACCAAGGCTTGGAAAACTAGTCCTCAATCCGAATTTCTGGAAGGGAAGGTTTCCCCTGCAGTATTAGATTCATTGGACAAAATTTACGAGAAATCTCCCTACCAATATATTTTTTACGAGTTGGGGGATAAGCTTTTTGTCCAAGTACGTTGCACCTTTGATCTGTACGAAGTTCAAGGTGACCGGTTAGTAAATCACTACCTGTATTTCAACCGAGGCTATACCTGTGGCTCCAATGCTTTTGTTCGAGACAATAAACACTACATGCTCGGGGGACATGGATTTTGGACCAATCATTTTGATCTCCTCACCTTTGATGAATTGCATGGGTCTTGGGAATTGGTGCTGACTAAAAACCAACCTTCCGATTACTTCTCAGCACGTGTGTATCAAAATTCCCAAGGGGTGTATTCCCTATTTGGAGAAGAGTTTAATCAGCGAGATGGCTTGGATTTTAAAAATCCCAACGGCTATTTTTTAGATTGGAAAACAAAGGAATGGAAGGAAATAGAAATCAAAATTGAAGGGCTTGATCAACAATTGCTCGCTGAAAAAGGGGGGCTATATTTTCTTCAAACGCAAGATTATGCGTTTTGGGCTTCTACCAATGGATTGAAAAACATAGGTTGGAACCTGATTGAAAAGGAAACGGGGAAGATATTTTATTACGATGCGAAAAACATCGACATGGGCATTGGGGCTTACCTCGAAATCGAAGGGAATGTGCTCACCTATCCAACTCCGAGCGGACAACTCAAGACACTGGATCTGGATGATATCCGAAAAAAGTCCAAAGAGGTGGGCTACATTCGCCTGAAAGAATCGGCAGCAATTGGAGGGAATGCTACTTGGAGCTACTTACTTTTCTTCGCGGCGATTATTTTGGGTTTGGTCCTCGTAAAGCAGGTCTTACCAAAAATGAAGAACCAAGAAAAGGTAGTCTCCCAACCGAAAAAGCCAGATCCGCTACACCTACTTTTGCCCTATTCTGGCCAGTTTTTGACTACTGAAACTCTGGATGAGTTGTTAGGAATTGATAATCAGACAAATTTTGATTCAAGACGCATGAAGCGTGCCCGCTTAATCAACGAAATCAACGAGCAGTACCTGGCTCAGAAGGGAAAAGAGTTGATTCTTCGGGAGAAGAAGGAGGAAGATAAGCGCTATGTCTATTACAAAATCCAGGCATAAATTGGGGTAACCTAGGGCAATTTCTTCCAGTTTTTCGCGGTCATCCCCGAATATAGCCGTACTTTTGTACGGATTTTTACTCCCCATGCTCGAGAAAT
>CAYNIK010000133.1:0-4182 GCA_964397145.1 uncultured Limnohabitans sp. | reverse complement strand
TAATGGGCATGAGCCTGGCTAGCTCCTCCGAAGTAAAAAAGGAAGACTTCATCAACGCTTCCTTGGATTTCATTTTATTTAGATTTCCACGGATGGTATTGATTTCCCCATTGTGGGAGAGGTAACGAAAAGGTTGGGCCAGCCTCCAGTTGGGAAAGGTATTGGTAGAAAATCGGGAGTGTACGATTGCAAATGCTGAGGCAATACCTGGATTTTGAAGATCTTTAAAAAATGGCAGAACTTGGTCTGTTCGCAGCTGACCTTTGTAGACTACGGTCAAGGAGCTGAAGCTTGCAAAATAAAAGGCCTGGTTGACCCCAGGGATCTCTGAGTTTATTTTGGAGCTGGCATAATTTCGGAGCACATAAAGCTTCCGTTCTAAGTCAAGCCCTTGCAGTCCATCTTTATGGCGTACGAAGACCTGCTCGATGATGGGCATCACTTCTAGCGCGCTCGAACCTGGTATGGTTTCATCTACCGGAACTTTTCGGTAGCCAATCAGTACAAAGTCCAATGCTTCAATCAGCTCATTGAGCAAGGCCTTTGATTTGGTGTAGAGTTGCTTGTTGTTTGGGAAAAAGGTCATCCCCAATCCAAATTGTCCTGGAGGGGGCAATTTAATTTCAGTTCTCGCAGTGACATCTTGAAGAAAATGGTGAGGGATTTGAAAGCAAATCCCTGCACCATCTCCCGTTTTGGGATCAGATCCTCGTCCTCCACGGTGCTCCATGTTGCTTAACATATACAACGCACCGCTGATGGTTTCGTGGGTAGGTTCGTTAGTCAGATCGACTACCGCGCCAATACCACAGGAGTCGTGTTCAAACTCCTGTCGATAGAGCCCTTGCTGCATTTTTACTCAGTTTAATAGGTTGGAAAATTTTCAAAAAATAGGGATTTAATTTGAATTAATCACAATAAAAAATAGGCATAAATAAAAATAACGACTTCGAAATCGATTGTTTTTGAAAAAAAGGCAATAGTGAATTCGGAAAAAATTCAGACAAAAACTCCTTTATTTTAAAAAATTGAATGTTTTTGAACCACAGATTGAAAAATTAGGGACTAAAATTCATCCGAATTCAACCAAAATTAAAAAATAAATTTTTGGTAAAATTTTATAAAACCTATTCAATGAGATAAGTTGAGTGCCGTGCGCCAAATAAAAATGGGCGTATTGTCGAAAAGTAAAAATTACTTACAAGTGAAATTTAATCGGTAAATGGTCCTGAAAAATCCTTCTCTTCACCAATCAAATGCACCTTTACTTTTTTGATTTTCCGCGCGTCTACAGCAAGGATAGTGAACTCAAAATCTTTATATCGGATTTTGGTTCCATTTTTGGGCAGTTTGGAGTTAAGTTCAAGTAGTAGTCCTCCTAAGGATTCGCTTTCACCTTTGACTTCGTCAAATACTTGCGAATCTAGATCGAGTTTTTTGCAAAAATCGTTGAGCGAAACTTTCCCTTCAAAGATAAAAGTGTCTACATCGAGTTCTTGAAAGAAGAGGGTGTCGGTGTCGTCAAATTCATCGTTGATCTCTCCGATGATTTCTTCAATTAAGTCTTCGAGGGTGACCAAGCCTGAGGTGCCTCCGTATTCATCCACGACGATCGCCATGTGCACACGCATTTTTTGAAAATCCTTGAGTAGGGAGTCGGCTTTTTTGTTTTCAGGCACGAAGAAGCTCTTTCGAATAAGGGATTTCCACTCAAAATTTTCGTCCTTATCGATATGGGGCAGAAGATCCTTGATGTAAAGAATACCTAGGATGTGGTCTATGGTCTCCTCGTAAACTGGAATTCTAGAGTAGCCACTCTTATTGACCTTATCCATGAGTTCATGAAAGTCAATTTCTGCATCGACAGCTGAGATTTCCATTCGACTTTTCATCACCTGGCGCACGCTGAGCGTTCCAAAATTCACGATGCCGCGAAGGATTTCTTTTTCTTCTTCAGGGGTGTCCTCTGTGGTCAACTCTAAAGCCTGATTCAATTCATCTACCGAAAGCGAATATCCTTTTTGCTGTACCCGTTTTTCGATGACGTTACTGAAAGCGATCAAAAAAGCAGAAAATGGCTTCAATACCTTGGTGAAAAAAGTAATTGGTCTGGCAAGGTTCAATGCAAATCGTGTCTTGGCCTGGTTTGCATAGACTTTGGGAACTATTTCACCAAAAAACACAATGGCAAAGGTAACGCCAACGGTTTGAATGAGTAGGACGAGAATACCTGTGGCGTTTGTACCAAAAAGGGTCCAAGTCACAAAGGTGGTTAAGGTGACGATGCCAATATTGATCAGGTTATTGAGGATAAGTACGGTACTCAATAAAATTTTGGGAGTCGCTAGTAGTGCGGTAATGATTCGGCCCTTTTCGGGATGTTTTTGATTCAAATCCGTAAGGTCATCCTTTGTGAGGGAGAAGAAGGCTACTTCAGAGCCAGAGACCAAGGCAGATCCTACCAAAAGTAGGAGGAGGGCAAGCCCGTTAAGCAAAAAATAGGAGAATGAAAAAGAGGAAACCTGGGCTAGTAGTAAGTAACTCGGGTAGGGGTCATCCATGTGTTTGCTAAAATAAGTGTTCAAAGGTAATCAAATCCCCTGAATTCAAGGAACAGGGGATTTGAATTTCCATTAAAATGGGAGATCGTCGTCGCCCTCATCTAGGGACACCAGTGGGGACGGTGCTGGGGAAGCGCTTGACATAGATGCTGCTGTTGGTGTAGCTGTTGGTGCGCCAGCCATACCTTCTGGTTTACCTCCAACCATGGTAAAGCTCAACACGCGGATTTTCATCTTCTTTCGATTTTGACCTTGCTCATCCGTCCATTTGTCAGACTTGATTTTGCCTTCTACATAGATTTGAGAGCCCTTTTTCAGGTATTTTTCAGCAATTTTTGCTTGTTGATCCCAAAGCTCTAAGTCGTGCCACTCCGTCTGCTCCACACGGTTACCATTTCGGTCTTGGTAGGCTTCGGAGGTCGCTAGGCTTAAGTTTGCTACCACCTTGTCTCCCTCTAAATATTTGACTTCTGGATCTGCACCTAAGTGCCCCAATAAAATGACTTTGTTTACACCTGCCATAACATTTTGTTTTTAAGTAGTTAAAAAGTTTAGAAGATTGAAAGTAATCAAATCTCTCGATCAGTCAAATAGCGAAGAATCAATTTAGGCTTGGGTAACGCGTCAATTTGCTGTTCTTCCACCAAGTTAAATCCCTCTTTTTGGCACCATTGAACCAATTCAGGAAGATTTTTTGGCGAAAGTTCAATTTCCCAAAAACTTCCAAGTATCCGTTGATGTGACAGAAGATGTCGGTATTTTTTAGGAAATAGGACCGCTTCCTGTCGGAGATGTTCTTGCCAAGGAAAGCGTTCCTGTTCCTTGAGTGGGAAATCATACAATCCTGTCCAAATATCCCCTTCCCCTCTTTTATTCCAGACTACTTGCCCTGCACAGCGGATTACCAGATAGTTGAGTATCCGTTCCTTTACCTTGGTTTTATTGATTTTTACTGGCAGCGATTGAACCAAGTCTTTTTGATAGGCGAAGCAGGATCCAGCCAATGGGCAACTTCCGCAAGTTGGATTTTTGGGGGTACAGCATCGGGAACCAAAATCCATCATCGCTTGATTGAATTCCCCTGGGGAATCATTCGGAATGAGCGTGTTGGCTAATGCTTCAAACTCCTTTTTCCCCTTACTGCTTGCGATGTCTGTTGCGCTTCCAAAGTATCGGGCCAGTACCCGAAATACATTTCCATCCACTACCGCCTGCACCTCTCCAAAGGCGAAACTAGAAATAGCTGCTGCGGTGTAGCTTCCTACGCCCTTGAGTTGAATTAGGCTGGCGTAGGTATTCGGAAAGGTTCCTCCTAGTTCATTCCAGATGTATTTGGCGCAAGCATGCAAGTTGCGGGCTCTGCTGTAGTAGCCCAAGCCTTGCCAAAGGCGGAGCACTTCCGCCTCAGGGGCCTCAGCCAAGGCTTGTACTGTCGGATAGGTTTTTGCAAATGCCTCGTAATAGGGCAATCCCTGCGCTACCCGGGTTTGTTGAAGAATGATTTCGGAGAGCCAAATCTTGTAGGGGTCTTGGGTTTCTCGCCAGGGCAAATGACGCGGATTTTCACGGTACCAAGAAATTATTGAATTTGAAAACAATTGATTTTCAGTGACTTTACTCT
>CAYNIK010000132.1:0-4247 GCA_964397145.1 uncultured Limnohabitans sp. | reverse complement strand
TTGTTTTTTGCGGGCCACATCCAGTTGGCAGAGAGGGAAATCCCTTTCAACCCATCCGTGATCGGTGCAAAGATCAAGTTGGTCAGTGCCTCTGCAATAGCCAAGCGGCTACCAGCCTCAGGGCTAGCCAAAGCGGCTACAGGAGCATGACCGATAGAGGTGGCAATTCCTTTTTGACCTGTGAAGTCCAGTGCCATGACACCTACATTATTGAGAGGCAGTTGGATCTCACCTACAGTCTGCTGGGTAGCCACGCGACCTGTTACGGAGCGGTCTACTTTATTGGTTAGCCAATCCTTACAGGCCACTGCTTCAAGTTGGAGAACCTCTTTAAGGTAGGTGGTTAGTAGTTCTTGGTTGTAATCTGCTTCTGTGAAGTTTGACCCTTTTTGGCTTACATCCTCCAATATGGTTTTGGGAGAGGAGCCAAATAGGTAACTCAAGTTCCAATCTACCGGCTTTTCTCCAGTTTTCTGGTTTTCAAACTTGAAGTGCATGTCTCCGGTTGTTTCGCCAACCACATAAAAAGGAGCGCGTTCTCGTTCGGAGAGTTGTTGCAATAAGGGAATGTCTTTTTTACCGACCACCAAGCCCATGCGTTCTTGGGATTCGTTACCGATGATCTCCTTGGCGGAAAGGGTAGGGTCTCCCACGGGGAGTTGATCGATATGGATGGTACCTCCGGTATTTTCTACCAATTCAGAGAGACAGTTGAGGTGCCCACCTGCACCGTGGTCGTGGATAGAAACAATGGGGTTGTTTTCGCTTTCCGCCATGGCCCGGATCACGTTGGACACGCGCTTTTGCATTTCCGGATTGGAGCGCTGGATCGCATTCAGTTCGATGGCATTGGACAGTTCGCCCGTATTCAAGGAAGAAACTGCTGATCCACCCATGCCGATGCGATAGTTGTCTCCGCCCATAATGACAATCTGATCACCCGCTTTTGGTTCCCCTTTTTTGGTGTAGTTGGCATTGGTAAAGCCCACGCCTCCTGCGAGCATGATGACCTTGTCAAAACCGTGCTGCTTCTCCTGTTCTTCGTGTTCGAAGGTGAGCAATGATCCTGCGATGAGGGGTTGTCCAAATTTGTTTCCAAAGTCAGAAGCGCCGTTGGAGGCCTTGATCAGGATGTCCATGGGGCTTTGATAAAGCCAAGGTCGTGCAGGGAGGTTTTTTTCCCAGCTTCTTCCAGATTCACTTCGGGAATAGGAAGTCATGTATACTGCTGTTCCTGCCAGCGGTATGGACGCAGTACCACCTGCCAATCGGTCGCGAATTTCTCCGCCCGAACCAGTTGCGGCTCCATTGAATGGTTCCACTGTAGTTGGGAAATTGTGCGTTTCTGCTTTAAGGGAGAGTACTGTGTCGATTTGACGAGGTTCAAAAAAGTCAGCTTGGTGCTGGGTCTTTGGTGCAAACTGTTGGACCGATGGACCTTTGATAAAAGCCACATTGTCCTTATAGGCGGAGGCGATTCGATTCGGATGACGCTTGGAGGTTTCCTTGATTAATTGGAAAAGAGTCATCGGTTTTTCTACCCCATCGATAATGAAGGTACCATTGAAGATCTTGTGACGGCAGTGCTCGGAGTTGACTTGTGAAAATCCAAATACTTCCGAATCCGTCAATGGGCGTCCCAATTGGGCTGAAACTTGGTTGAGGTAATCCACCTCTTCTTGACTCAAGGCAAGGCCTTCTGAAGCATTGTATGCGGCGATGTCTGTAATCGATTGGATGGGTTCAGGCTGGAGTTGGATGGTGAAGATTTCCTGATCCAGACCATCATACGCCTTTTGGAGCATGGGGTCTATTGCTTCACCTGGTTGTAGTGGAGTGAATTCTTCAATTCGTTGAACCCCGTGAATCCCCATGTTCCCCGTGATTTCTACTGCATTGGTTGACCAAGGGGTGATCATTTCTTTGCGTGGCCCGGCATAGTTGCCCGGTACGCGCTCTCCCGTTAGGGGTTTTGCTTCGCCAAAAAGCCAGGCGAGTTTTTGAATGTCTTCTGAGGAGAGGGGGTGAGGTGTTTGAACTCCGTAAATGAGTTTTTGAGGGGATTCAAAGAAGAAAATCATGTCCTTGGGTGGTAAGGTACAAAAGTAAGCATTTGGGTATTAGAATCTGAAAACTTAAAGGGAAGATTTCAAGAGAAGACTCTATTTTTTTTAGCGATGGTTGCAACGGTTTTTAACGGTTTTGGTCCATTAAGATTCCGAATCAAAAAAGCAGGGATTTTGGGGTGATTTAATTCAAAAAAAAAGGTTTGGATTTAGGTTATTTTCGAAAATTATTGTTTCTCAAAAAATATTAAATACAAAAAATAATTTTAAAAAATTAGATTAAACCAAATAAAGAAAACAATAAGTTAAATAGAAATGGCTATTTAAGTGATTTATTTTTAAATAAAACCGTGGAAACTTTAAACAAATCAAAAGTTTCCGTAGTTTTGTCCCCGGATTAAAAAAGGAATGTAGTGGAGACAAGGCAGCGTATTTTAGAAATCGCGATTGCGCAATTTGCTCGTTTTGGTGTGCGCGCCATTACCATGGAGGATTTAGCTCGACAAGCGGGAATTTCTAAAAAAACCATTTACCAAGAATTTGAAGATAAAAAGGACTTGGTAAAGGCAGTATTTGGGGCGATTCTCGAACAGGATAGAAAGCGTCTTGCCTTTATTTTGGAGCAGGGGGACGGCGTGATTGAACACTTGGTGCAAACCTCCAAGATGATGCGGGAGCGTCTCACTTCCATCAATCCATTGGTCATTCTGGAGGTCCAAAAATATTTTCCGGAAGCCTGGAATTTGTTTGAATCCTTTAAACAAGAGACTATACAACAAGACTTAATCAAGGTTTTGGAGCGTGGAAAGGAGCTAGGTTATTTCCGGCCTGAAATTGATTCTCGGGTATTGGCTCGAGTGCGTTTGACCCAAGTGACTACAGCTTTTGATCCCAAGAATTTTGCAGAGCCAGATTACAACCTGGTGGAGGATCAAATGATCATCTTGGATCACTTCTTACACGGAATTTTTACTGAAAAAGGTCGTCAAGCGTATTTGACACAGAAAGATATATTGAATTAAACCAACTCCTAATGAAAAAATACCTACTCCTACTTGCTTTGGTAGGGCTAAGTGCTTTCCAACTCCCCGCGCAACAGCTCGTGGAATTGAAGCTTGCTGATGCCCTTGCCTATGCTTTGGAAAACAATCCGAGTGTGAAAAATGCCCGATTGGAACTCCTGATTTCTAAGGCCACGATTAAGGAAACTACTTCCCGAGGGCTTCCTCAGATCAATGGGGCCTACAACTTGGATTATAATCCTAGAATTCCAGTTGTCTTTTTACCGAACCAACCTCCATTTGGGGATCCTTCCAATCCAAGTGACGTAATTCCTGCACGATTTGGGGTGAGCTATTCTTCTGGATTGGGTGTGACTGTTTCCCAGATGGTTTTTGATGGGTCATTTTTTGTAGGACTTCGCGCTGCAAAAACGCTACTTGAACTCACCAATAAAGACTTGAAGAAGGCGGAGATTGATGTGGTTGAAAATGTGAAAAAAGCCTATTTTGGAGTTTTAGTGAATCAGCAACGCATTCGACTTGCCGAAGCCAACTTATCTCGAATTGATACACTTTTGAAGGAAACCACGGCGCTTCAGGAAGCTGGTTTTGTAGAAAAGCTAGATGTTTCTCGTGTGCAGGTGCAGCGGAACAATAGTTACACACAGTTCCAAAGAAGTCAAACAGCCTTAGCTATCAGTAAGCAGCTATTAAAACTTCAGCTGGGGATGCCATTGGACTACGAAGTAATCCTAGCGGAGTCCCTCGAGGAATTGTCGCCTAAAGAAGAAACGCTTGCGCTGCTTGGAGAAGAGGGTGCTGAGCGAATTGAATTGGAGCAGATGTCTACCCAGCTTACATTGGTTGGGCTCGATTTAAAAAACAATATGAGCCAGTATATGCCCAAAATTGATTTTGTTGGCAATACGCGCAGAAGCGGTGCAGGCAACGAATTGGACCGGGTATTCAATAAATCCAACTGGTTTGGAAGCTCCCTAGTGGGTGTGAGCATGTCAATTCCCATTTTTGATGGATTTGGCAAGGCAGCTCGAATTCAGAAGAACCGGATTCAAATTAATCAACTTGAAAACCAGCGTTCTTTCTTGAAGGAGTCCTTCAAAAACGAATTGTATGCCGCTAAGGCCAATCTTCGAAACGACCTCAGCCTCTTAGAAGTGCA
>CAYNIK010000131.1:0-4284 GCA_964397145.1 uncultured Limnohabitans sp. | reverse complement strand
AAGACGAAATTCTTCAAGCCAAGGTGCAGTTGACTGTGGTGGGTGGAAAAGTGGTGTACAAAAGACCTTAAATTGATCCCAAGGATTCTGATGAAATCAGATTAATTTATGTTGAAGATCAACTCTATGAAAAAATACCTGCTCCTCTTTTTGGCATTGGCTTGCGCCACACTTAGCCAGGCACAAGCCCAAGATTCGCGTCCCATTTCCTGGAAGGATGTGGCCAGTTGGAAATCCATGCCCAACTCTGGCTTCAAACTGTCCCCAGATGGACAATGGATGGCTTATGTGCTGACAGGTATTGAAACAGATGGGGAATTAATTCTTCAAAAATTGGCTGATCCTGCAAGCAAAAAGACCTTCCCGCTGGGTGCCGCTACCTTTGCCAGCTTTGAATTTAGCGAAAATAGCCAATGGATTGCCTTCAAAGAATTTCCCAAATTCACGGAGAAAAAGGCCAACGAAAAATCCAATGGAAAGCCGCTCAAGGAAAAGCTTCACCTGATTCAATTGGCCTCCGGAGTCAAAAAAACCTTCGAAGGAACTGGTGGATTTTACTTCACCGGAGAAGCGGCTAGCCACCTGGTCATCGCCCTTCCCAAGGAAGGAAATGGTGATGGCAAAGGATCTGACCTTCTGATCTATCACCTCGCCACAGGCAAGTCCCAGAATCTGGGCAACGTTCGTGAGCATGCGGTAAACAAAAAAGGCAGCCACCTCGCATACACCGTAGATGCAGCCAACTCCCAGGGCAATGGGCTCTACCTTGTGCAACTTGCTACGAACTCCATCCAAGTGTTGGACTCAGATGAGGCCGGCTACCAAAGCCTCAACTGGACGGAAAAGGGAGATGGATTTGCTGCCCTCAAATTCAAAAAGGACAAGCAATACAAGCAAGAAAAAGGAGCTGTAATTGGGGTAAAAAACCTCTCCAACCCACAGGTAACCCTCTACGATCCTGCGGTAGATAGCCTTGGCTTTGATCCCAACTACACGATCAGTCCGAACAAACGCCCGATGTGGTCGGATGACCTGAGCCGCATTTTCTATGGCATTCATCCCCTAGTAAAGTTGGAGAAGACCAAAGCCAAGCAGGAGCTCAATCAAGATTCTCTCAAACAGGTGGAACTGCTTTCTCTTGAAAAAATCAAGTCTGATACTACCATCAAGTCGGTTTCCGATCTTCAACAAGCCATTGCCAAACTCAATACATCCGCTTCGCCTGAGAAGAAGACCTCGGATGCCAAGAAGCCTGAGATGACCATCTGGCATTGGGAAGACGATCGCATGCAGTCCCGACAGCAGGTGATGGAAGGCATGGATAAAAACGCAAGTTTCTGGGCAGTATACGACCCGGCCACCAAAACCCATTTGGCGCTGCAAGACAGCAGTCTCCGAGAACTCAATCTTTTGCCCCAGCAACGACATGCCCTAGGATCAGATCAGGGTGCTTATGAATTGGACAATAACTTGAACGGGCAGACCTACCTCGATTATTACCTTGTGGATGTGGCGACAGGCGAAAAGACCTTGCTTTTGGAAAAATTTTACCAGCCTACCTTTGCCTCCATGCCTCGCCCTTCTACCGATGGCAAAAAGTTGCTCTATGGCAAGGATGGGCATTTTTATGCCTACGATATCCAATTAAAAACACACAGTAATTTGACGGAGAAGCTTCCTGTCTCCATGGTGGATGTAGAAGAGGATGAAAATTTAGCGCTGCCCTTGCATAATCCACTTGGCTGGAGTGCTGATAGCAAGTACGTATTACTCCGCGATGGATGGGATATTTGGCAAATCCCCATGTCTAGCAAGGAAGCGCCAACGAACCTGACTCAAAATGGGAATGCCCAGCACATTCGCTACCAGTACCGGGTCAATTTGAACCCAGAGGAAAAAGGAATTGACCTGAGCAAGCCGGTGTACATTCGCCTTTATGGAGAGCGAACCAAGAAAAGCGGAATCGGTACCCTTTCCCCTGCCAAAGCGGGTCTTGCCCCTGGGCTAAAGCTGCTGCTTTGGGAAGATGCGAATATCCAAGGTCTCGCTAAAGCCAAAAAGGCCCAAGTGTTTACCTACACCAAGGAGAAGTTTAACCAGCCTACCCAAGTGTATCTCGGAGATGCCAGTTTGAGCAATGCCAAACAGGTCACCGAAAATGCCCCAGATGCGGGAAAATTCGCTTGGTCGGCTGGAGTGAAATTAATCGACTACGTGACGGCTAAAGGAGATTCGCTCCAAGCGGCATTGTACCTCCCTGCGGGTTATGAGGAAGGGAAAAGTTACCCAACCGTGATCTACTATTACGAAAAAACCTCTCAAAACCTGCACAATTGGTCCAATCCATCTTACAGTGGAACAGGCTGGAATCCTGGTGTCTACACCAGCAACGGCTACGCAGTGCTGACTCCAGACATTGTATACAAATTAGACGATCCCGGGATGTCGGCTCTTTGGGCAGTTCTCCCTGCAGTAGATGCTGCCATCCAAACCGGCGTGGTAGATTCCAATAAGATGGGTTTGCATGGGCACAGCTGGGGAGGATACCAAACTTCCTTTTTGATCACCCAAACCAATCGATTCAAAGCCGCAGCAGCAGGAGCCCCATTGACCAATATGATCTCCATGTATGACCTCATCTACTGGAACACTGGAGAAGCCAATATGACCATTTTTGAATCCTCTCAAGGTAGATTTTTGGGAGGGCCTTGGGAAAATTGGGATGCCTACGAGCGCAATAGCCCTATCTACCATGTCAAAAATGTACAAACCCCGCTCCTGATGCTACACAACGACAAGGATGGAGCCGTAGACTTCACCCAAGGAATCGAGTTTTACAATGCCTTGCGTAGGTTGAAAAAGCCAGTAATCCTCGTGCAGTACCTGGGGGAGAATCATGGGCTTGGCAAACTGGAAAACAGAAAAGATTATTCGGTGCGTATGCTGGAGTTCTTTGACCACCACCTCAAAGGTCTCCCTGCACCTGATTGGATGGAAAAAGGGGTGCCTCGCTTAAAGCTTGGGGACCACTTGGAAGAACGGGCCTTCTAATTCCATGCAATCTCTTTTATACAAAAAAAATCCCTCACGGATCCGTGAGGGATTTTTTGTTCAATTCCACTCAAAAGTCAAGGATTTAGTCCCGTTTCAAGAAGTGGTTTTAAATTAGGCTGATTCGAACTTTCTTGTCCTTCAACTTTTGGTTGTTGACTTTGGCAAGCAGCTGTTCTACAGCAGCAGCCTTCACCCCGACAAAAGCGCAATCGGTTTTGAGTTCAATGGTGCCCAGCTCTTCTGAGCTCAGCCCCCCTTGTTTAAAAAATAAACCTGCAATATCTCCTTTCGAAATCTTATCCTTTCTTCCTCCTGAGATCAGCAAAGTGCACCAAGGGGAAGGTGCTGGAAGAGCTGCGGGCTGAAGTTTTTCCAGTTTGGGGTTGCCCACAAAGTCGGGAAGTGGCTCCTTCTCGTACTGCAAGATGTAGGCGGTACCCTGGCTATTCATGCGGGCGGTGCGCCCATTGCGGTGGATAAACTCCTCTGCGCGAAGGGGCAAATGGTAATGGATGATGAAATCCAGTTCGGGTACGTCAATTCCTCTTGCTGCAAGGTCTGTGGCCAAGAGCAGGGGATGAGTGCCGTTTCGAAATTTGATGAGTGCTCGCTCCCGATCGATTTGTTCCATCCCCCCAGAAAACACCCCATGGGAAATGCCCTGATCACTCAGGTAATCCGATACCCGTTCGATGGAATCCTTGAAATTGCAAAAGATGATGCCATTTTTCGAGCCCAGATGCGCAAGAAGTTGGCCCAGCGTTTCGAGTTTGTCCTTGGTCGGGGACAGTACCTTTTTGACTTCAAGTTGGCTGAGTTTCTCACTCAGAAAGTCTAGCGCTTGTGGCGATTTTAATCCTACAAAATTGGGGATGGATACACCTTGGGTAGCGGAAGTCAAGATTTTTCGACGCACCTGAGGTAGCAATTGAATGATTTCCCGCATTTCCCCTTCAAAACCAATTTCAAGCGATTTGTCGAATTCATCCAAGATCAAGGTTTGGATAGATGTGGTATCAAAAGCCTCCCTTCGGAGGTGATCTGCTACCCGGCCTGGTGTCCCCACAAGGACCGCTGGTCGATGCTTGATTTCCATTCTATCCTTGGACCCCGCTCGGCCACCATAGACCGCATTGACTTTCAATCCCGTTCCCATCTGACGCATCACCTGTTCAATTTGAATGGCTAGTTCCCGAGAGGGCACGATGATCACCACTTGGATCTCCTCGC
>CAYNIK010000130.1:0-4287 GCA_964397145.1 uncultured Limnohabitans sp. | reverse complement strand
TTTTGTCGGTGTTTTATGCAGACTTTTTCCCTAGACCTGGAAAGCGAAATGGAGCATGGATGACTTCCTATAGGGGGCAATTTCAAGAGAATGGAACCGATCATCGACCACATGTTTCCATCGTCTGCAATTTTACCAAGCCAACCAAGACCAGTCCAAGTTTGCTGACTTTCAACGAGGTGACTACCCTATTTCATGAGTTTGGACATGCCCTACATGGCATGCTGGCTCGAGGGGTCTACGAAAGCTTATCTGGTACAAGCGTGTTTTGGGATTTTGTGGAACTCCCTTCCCAAATTTTTGAGAACTGGTGCTATGAAAAAGAATGCTTGGATTTGTTTGCTCGTCATTACCAAACAGGAGAACCCATTCCCGCTGCACTAGTTGAAAAAATCAAGAAATCTGCCAATTTCCAACAAGGCTACCTGACGCTTCGTCAATTGAGTTTTGCCTTACTAGATATGGCCTACCATAGCCAAGACCCTAGTGAAATTGAAGACATCAAAGCTTTTGAAAAGGAGGTACTGAAGGCTACCGAACTCCTTCCAAGCGTAGAAAGCACGCGAATCAGTACCAGTTTTTCTCACATCTTTCAAGGAGGATATGCTTCAGGTTACTACAGTTACAAATGGGCTGAAGTCTTGGATGCAGATGCTTTTGAATTGTTCCAAGAAAATGGCGTATTCGATTCGCATACTGCTATTTCCTTTGAAAAAAACGTTCTTTCGGCGGGAGGATCTGAACATCCATCCCTTCTGTATGCACGTTTTCGTGGACGTGAACCCAAACCAGATGCCCTATTAAAGCGTAGTGGCTTAGTGGTAGGCAATTAAATTTTATCTTCAACACCATCCAAGAACTACTGCATGACGTCCAAACCACTTCAACTTCCTCCCTACCTCAAGGCTTTGGCAGTTTTGTCTTTGTTGATTGTGGTACTATTTATTCTTGTTGTCGGAAAGTCCATTCTTATCCCCTTGGCCTTAGGAGCATTTTTTGCAGTATTATTCACACCATTAAGTCTAATTCTAGAAAAATACAAGTTTCCACGGCTTTTGTCTAGTATCGTTTCTTTGGTCCTCATGATAGGCCTGGTGGCTGGGTTGCTGAGTTTTATTGTAAGCAACTTGATTAGTTTTTCTGCTGATTTTGCAGGGGTTTCCGTTCGAATTGATACGCTCATTCATCAAGTAGACCAGTTTACGAGCACCCAGCTCGGATTTCAACAGAAACTAGCTGACCAATTGGATCCAGATGCCCTGCTCAGTTTTCTCAATAAAAATAGTAGCAACATTTCTGCATTTGCTATCAATGCCATTGGCTCCTTGAGCAGTCTTATTTTGATTCCCGTATTTATGTTTTTCTTTTTACTCTATCGGGATCACTTGGTTGGCGTACTCATTGCCATTTTCAGAGATGCGGATCCCGCAGAAGTGAAGTCACAACTAATTCGCTTGCGGAAAGTAGTGCTTAATTACATCTCTGGGGTGGGCAAGGTCATGGTGATTCTTGCCATACTCAACGTCACCGCCTATTCCTTGATTGGAGTGGAGCACGCTATATTTTTCGGGGTTATAGGGGCTATATTAAATATCATCCCCTATGTAGGCCCCTTCATTGGAGCTTTACTCCCCATGAGTTATGCTCTTTTAACCATGGATAACTTACTTTCCCCTTTGTTAATTCTCGGATCTTACCAAGCCATTCAAATTTTGGAAGGTAATTTTTTAACCCCAAAAATTGTCGGAAGTCAGGTCAATTTAAATGCCTTCATGACCTTCCTGGGACTCTTGTTAGGAGCCTCTATTTGGGGTGTCGCAGGCATGATTTTAATTATCCCTATTTTAGCCATTTTACGTGAAATCTTTGACTTATCTTCTTCCACCAAGCCTTTCGCCTTGTTGTTAGGAGAAGAAGAACCCAAGGCCGTACCTTCCAAACCCACTCCTGATGAAAATTCGAATCCCTGAACTCCTCCTGATCGCAACCCTCCTTTTTTGGATGGGATGCGATAGTATCGAAGACCAAAAAGGTAGGTTTTTGCTCAAAGGCAATAAGAAAATGGAAGAAAATGATCCCAAAACTGCTTTGGGATTTTATGAAGAAGCAATTGCGTTGGATTCCAATTTTGTTGATGCTTACTACAACAAAGGGTTGGCACATATGCGCTTAAACCAATTGGAAGAAGCTATCCAAGATTTTAGTACAGCCATCCAAAAAAGACCAGACTACACAGATGCAATTTTTCAGCGAGGCTTAGCAAATCTGGACCTTGGCGCCAATTACAACGCCAAAGAGGATGCTGCTCGAATGGTTAAACAAAATCCAACAGATTGGAGATCCTATTTTTTGAAGGGACTTACTGAAGAAAAACAAAAATCCTATGCAGAAGCGCTACAATCCTTTCAAAAGGCAACGGAATTAGCTCCTAAAAATTCGGATTTATTGGTAAATCAAGCCACCATTTATTTCTATCAAAAAGAATACGAATCCGCTAAATCTATATTGGAAAAAGCTGAGGAAATCAATCCGGCAGAGCCAAATCTACACAACTTGCGGTCCATGATTTTATTTGAAGAGAAAAATTACGAAGGAGCACTTCAATCCGTAGAAAAAGCCATTACGCTAGACAATCGACAGGCATATTTTTACAATAACCAAGGATTATACCTCATCTACTTGAACAAATTGGAAGAAGGCCTCACCTTCATCAACCAAAGTTTAGCGATGGATGACAAAAATCCATTTGCGCTCCGAAACAAGGGCATCTACTACACGCTAGCAGGAAAAAAGGTAGAAGCCTTGAGTTTTTTAGAGGAACTTGCGGTCAGCCATCCCGAAATGGACTTAGTTCAAGAATACCTAGCAAAAGCAAGAGCATTGTAAGTAACTATCCGGAGGGAGGAACTCCAGGGTTAGATCCCAAATTCAACTTGAAAAAGCCCAAACCAGTAGTTTGCCGTTTGACTAAGTAGTGGTTGATTATTGGCCCAGGAATACCCAAAATTACCCTGCAATTTGACCCGGTGACCTCCTACGTAATGGGTATAGCCCATTGTGGTTTCCTCTCGTTGTACTTCCAAATTTCGGATGGATTGCTTGGGCGTGACTTGCGCATAACGGATAGCTAGTTCCCCCTGCTTGGAAATCAACTTACTGAGTTGCAAATTTTGTCCTGTCCCCACCCAAACTGCTTGTCGGGAGCCAAATGGGTTGTAGGTGATTGGATTGGCAGCATTTCTAGAAAAATACTCCCCCAATAGGGCCCATCCTTTATATTTAACCATCAGGTCTGCAATAAAAACCCGCTGGTCCCGCTTTTGGTACAACTCGGGCCCCAACTGCCCTCTTGCTCTGGCTCCACTTTCATTAAAATTGTAACTAGCGCCAAGGGAGAGTTTAGGACGGGGCTCGAACTCTAGATCTCCTTCTGAATAATCCCCCCCGTTCATGAATTTTCCAAAGGGAAGCACCTCCATTCTTCCTGTGTAACTTAATCCACGATCCCCAACTGATGGATTTCTTCCTTCACCCGCAGTAATGGCTCCTTTGAACTGAAACACCGCTTTTCCCTCCGTAGGGAGCGTGTAATAGGCAAAAACACCAAAATCTCGGTCAAGTGTGAAAAAAGAATTGGCAATGGATCGATCTGCAAACTGCAAATTTCCAGAACTAATGACACGCTCCCGGTTTCCAGGGAGTTTGGCTTGTCCCATTCCTACATAAAAATTAGGGTTAAAATGGTAATAGAGGATGGCATCTCGAATGGGCTGGGCTACCTCTCCTCCATCCAAGTCCATATCCGACTTTGAAAATCCAAGTTGGATGTAGTACTGGATACGTGGATTGAACACAAAACCATCCAATCGTACCCTTAGCCTTCGAACGCGAAAATCCATCTTTTCAAAACTCAAATCCTCTCCACTTTCTGTCCGAAAACCAAGACGATTTTGCAATCGAAAGCGCAAATTCAAACTATACAAGGAGTCTTTGGTAAAACTGATCCCCTTTTGAACTTGAAGTAAGGACCGTTCATCGGATTCATTTTGTGCCATAACGGACTGGCTTAGTACCAAACTAAAAAAGCCGATAATTAACTGAACTAAATGAATCCTTTTCATAGCGTATGGATGTAAAAAAAGCCGTAACGAAGTAATCATTACGGCTTTCTTGAATTTATGTTTACTTAAGCCTTGGCCGCTTTGATCAAATTCAAAGCACTACCTGCCTTGAACCATTCGATTTGACCTTCATTGTAGGTATGATTAGCAAGGACCGTGTGTGAAG